>DATCWI010000031.1:0-15350 GCA_036566425.1 Nitrososphaera sp. | reverse complement strand
TGTTGGATCGGGCAGGTACGCTAGCGGACAGAAAAGATGCCAGATATGTGAGATATTTATAAAATGGGACGGACTTTGGTGCCCATGTTGTGGTTATAGGTTGAGGACTAAGCCTAGAAACTTAAAATACAAGGCAAAGCTTAGGGCTAGAACACGCAAGCAACCTGATTTCAAAGTGGCAAAGCCCATTACAGTTCGCGTAAGGTAAGCCAATGGAAAACGAGCCAGAGGTTCTTGTGACCAGGATCGTTAGCCAAAGCACTTCACGCAATTTTTCTCTGATGATAACTTTTTTTCTAAACGGCTGCTTTATAGTGATAACAGAAGGCCAAGCACGTATAGGAGCTGTCTCTATAGGTATTAGCACATCTAATAAAATCAGTACCGCTAAGGTCATACCAAGCAAGTACGATTCAATTTTTATCAACACGCTGGCGGAGAAGATATCCTCCATGATAAATGGTATATCATTGGTCTCGCTGCACAGCAAGAACCAGCTTGAGCTTAGCGACATGAAGGCAATTATGGAAGGGGTGATGAACAGTGTCACAAGCAAAACCCATGAAGAAAAGTAGCAAAGATTTCCGCAGCTTTATGATGATATTGGAGAAGGAAAATGAACTTGTGCATGTAAAGCGAGAGGTCAATACAGAATATGAAATTGCTGCAGTAACTGCAAAATTGGACGGCAAACAAGCAATATTCTTTGAGAACGTGAGGGATAGTAAGATTAGAATCACGTGTAATGTTTTAGCAACCCCGAGAAGATTTTACCTTGCTCTTGGAGGTACAACCGAAAAATCAAATGAACATAACGTTAAAAAAAATATTCATACTCGGGTTACTGAAGCTCTCAACACTCTATCGGATCCTGTAAGGACACAAGACGGCGGACTTTTTGAAGAGAATTCATCTCGAAACTTGTATGATCTACCCATAGTTACACATTTTGAAAAGGATGCTGGACCGTTTATCACCTCCTCTATAGTGTTTTCTGAGAATCAGGAAAAGGGTAAACAGAACCAGTCCACCCATCGACTCCTTCGTCTTGATGATCGTCATATGGCTATACGTATGGTAGAGAGCAGACATCTTCACAAGTGCTTCACTTATGCCCGTGACCATGACGAAGACTTGAAAGTTGCAATTGCGATCGGGGTACATCCGGCTGTAAACATTGCAGCGGCGTATCAGGCAGCATATGGTGTCGACGAGATGCTAATAGCCAACTCGCTCCTTGGAGGTAGTCTTGTACTATCGAAGACAAGCTATTCGGAATTATATGTTCCAAACCATGCCGAAATCATTCTTGAAGGAAGGATCCTTAACGACACGACGCACGAAGAATGGATGGTCGAAATGCTTCGCACCTACGATTTCAAACGCAAACAGCCAGTATTTGAGCTTGAAAAGATAATGTTCCGCAATAATGCCATCTATCACGACATCCTGCCAGGTTACGCAGAGCATCGCATGCTAATGGGACTGCCTGTCGAGGCAAAAATGTATGACTACATCAAAAATGTGGTTCCTTCGACCCAATCAGTTCATCTCACAGATGGCGGCAGTAACTGGCTATCGGCTGTGGTACAGATAAAGAAACGCTTGGAGGGGGAACCTAAGAATGCGCTTTTGGCGGCATTTACGGCTCATCCCTCGCTTAAGATAGCAATAGTGGTAGATGATGATATCAACCCGACAGATCCAATTGCAGTCGAGTATGCTATTGCCACAAGATGCCAAGCTGATACAGACCTCACAGTGATTCCCAATGCAAAAGGATCCAGTCTCGACCCCTCAAGTGACCAAGATAATTTGCTGACAACGAAGTTGGGCATAGATGCGACTGCAACCATACTCAAGTCAAAAGAGAGGTTTGAGATTGCCAAGATTCCCGGAGAAGAAAAAGTAGATCTTTCTGATTACCTATAGATTAGAACAAGAGATTAAATAACCTGATATCCTAGACAATAGAGAGCAGCAATTATGAAGCCCAATAATTATGCTATGAAGGACTGGCATCTTGAACATGTAGAAAAGGTAATCGTCCGTTTTGTAAAGGGCATTTCACCAGACGCTTCTGCTTTCGAAAAACGAAATTACAAAAGATATAGCACAGTGTCAAGCTGTGCCAAGCAAATAGAGTATGACATCAAGCATGGAGTGTCTACAGATGAAGTGCTAGAGGTTTTGAGAAAGATAAGACATGATAAGAAATATCATGACCTGCAAAAGAATCCAGAATGTCTGCAACGGCTCGACGAGATTGAGAGGCAGATCTCCGTTCCAAAGAAAGTAACTTCGATGTGGTACTAGACTATGTCAGAATACCGATTCACTGACGGCAATTTACTCGTTCTATATGCAATACATAAGGGCAAGTCGGAAACGAATGGTGAGCTTCCGGATTACATCAACGAGAGGATAAAGGTTGGCCTTGAGACTTATGGTATGATCATGAAGTCAAGACCTGACAAACATAAAACTATGGTGATGATAGTAGGAGCTCAGGAGCCGGCTGGAAAGGTTAAAGATGAACTGATCAAAGGTGGAATCAGTAATGAGATCATCGCAATAGACACTGATTCGCAGAACATGGCTCAGACCATTGGTAGAATGGCTGAGATGATAAAGACCAAACCGAACCCTCCGTTTATTTATTTTATTGGCTCAGTTTGGTTGCATGAGATTTTCAAGGCTACAGTCGCAGGCCGGCTTAAAGGTTATAAGGTACAGTTTTACGGGGCTCTTGATCACAGGTCAGTAGATGAAGTTGAAAGAGAAAAGGCACTTGATGTTCCTAAAAAGACTATGGAAAACTACAAGCAGCAGGCCAAAAACAAGGCGGCGGATATACTGTTGAATATCATTTTTCCAGACTGACATTAACATATCTCTATAGCATTTAATTCATAATTGTAGAGATAAGTTTCTGACCTTGTCATGCACTATGGGAGAACCCTTTCAAGATTCGATATGATCACAGCGACATATACCTTCGAAGCCTGCGAAGGAGCGAATAAAATATCATTTAGTGATTCAAATAACGATCCAAGAGTTCGCTGACTTGCCGATATATAATGTATATATTGGGTTTCTATAGGACTAGGGATATTGCGGTCATCGTCTAGTTTGGTTAGGACACTGGCCTTCCATGCGATATGCGGAGTTAGCCCGTAACCCGGGTTCAAATCCCGGTGACCGCATTGTTATTCTTTCCCTTTATCTCTTTCTTGATCTTTTCTTAACCTAACTCACTCGAGAATGGCTTTTCCTGCAGTGTAGTGCCAGATTCGATTGTCGCAGAGCCGGTTATTCGCCAATTAATATCAGTGCTGTTATTCAGTATCCTGCTGAAGAGATTTGCATTTTCATCTGTGTATTGCATTGTCATCGTGTCAGATATGGTCACCGGTTGGTTTGGAAATAAAGCTGGTCTGCCTGTTACAGGGATGTCTTCATATGATATGGTATCTGACCCTACAGGAGTACCGTCTGCAAATAAATCATAGGCAATCTTGGAAGTGGTAAGGCTAAATTCATTGGTGTTTGTTATTTGAAGGGCCACTCTAAGATCAAGTCTTTGTTCATCTTCGCTTCCAGACTGTGGTTCGACCCCCGTCAGTTGGATTGTGACTCTTTCTGGATCAAAGGGCGTTTGGACAATAAGCGGATAGAAAATGATAGCAAGGGCGACTGCAGCAATGGCTCCGATAAGCACGATTCTTCTGGGGCCTATTATCAACTACGTTGCTAGCTGTCATATAGAGCTGATTAAAACCTTTCTAGAAAGAGATGCTATTTGTTCATCCGTTCACATTAGGATTTTTGATGTGAAAAAAGCTTTATACAATAAAATCCTGCTAGCTTGAATCTGTGGTTACTAAGAGGTATCGTCTAACCAATAGTATTTCTTTCCGTCAATAATTTAATGTTTGTAGTATATGCTCTTTTGCAAACTTCTATATCCGGAAATTGCTGTCGGGTAGTGAAACTTGAGGGCAATTTTTGATAATAATAGTTGAATCAAACATTGCTTTATAGTACTCGTGGCTCTGTTGCAAATTCTTAAGATTCCGCATCCTTCCTCACAAAGGATTGTATCCCGTAGGGGGATAAGGTCTTTACAATTTTGTTCTTCGCTCGTCGTGCAATGGGGTATTTTTGGGTTAAGAGTAGCCAATGTCACGTTCACTGAAAGTTTAGATTTTGCAAGAAATGCGGCGTCATTAATATATTACCACAATGCGAAAAAACACTATGGCTGTATTTGACGGCCTCGTGATGTGGGTGCATCTGCTGGGTGCATCAATTTGGGTGGGGGGCTCAATCTTTCTCGGGATCGTGCTTGTTCCGGTTCTCAAGTCCCATACTAAGTCCCTAGAAGAAATGGTTGGGTTGATGGTCAAGATCGGAAGACGATTCAACAAGATATCTGTTCCTGCCTTCGCTGTGTTAATAGCAAGCGGCATCTACAACTCACGCGCTTTTATTGAGGAGCCTAGCGCTCTTCTTGACACAACTTATGGCAATATCTTGCTCATAAAAATCATCTTAGTCATAGGAACTATCCTAGCATATGTTATACATATCAGGTTACTCGATGCGGATATGGAACGCAAGATAATGTCTGGTCAGGGAGGTAGCATTTATGTTCAATCAGTACGAACTAAGATAATTATTCTAGGGGAGATCATTGTTGTCTTTTCAGTTGCAATACTCCTGTTGGCAGCGCTGCTAAATTCCGGCATCTAGGCCTCTACCGTGACAACATAATTTCCTCCATGATTATCTATATTGTATTTGCATCCAACTATGTCACTTACAACACGCAAGTTCGTTAGCAAATGTCGGGTAACTCTCGCAACCCGGTACCTTGATCTGCCCTTACTCAATGCAAGCGGAACAACTAGCATGTCTGCAAGAAACGAGTCTATAGTAGCCTTTGCAAGGATACTTTGCAAGAATCGCTCTGCAGCCTCTAATCCGACGACCTCTGCACGTTTGCCAAGCTCCCCGATTGAATCGCCACCGATGTAGATGCCTTGGTCAGATGCGCAGTAAACCAGGATTGAAGATCCTGGAGAATTAGAGCTTTCTATTGATGCGGTATAATTATTGCATCGGATATCCTTTTTTTCCAAGGCGATCAGGGCGGAAGATATCTGTCGCTTTGCAATATCCACGGGAAGCTGGCTGCAGACACTGATAATCTTTGGCTCAAGATACCTAGACGCCAAGAATTCAATCGTGTCAGGGCTTCTGCAGGGATTGATGGTTGATTGCACTATACCTCCTCCATTTGGATAGTATCCACGCTTCAACACATCCACCGAGAACTTTGAACCAATGCTCAGATAGCTTTTTGCAACAACGTGCTTGATATAATCGATTGTTGGGCTTGCTTTGACGTCTGTTCCCCCCGTGATCTCGATATGAAGATTATTGTTAGAGAATGAAACTGCTGGAATTACAGACATTAGAGTCAAAGGGATGCTACCTGCTGTGCCAATATCAAATTTGACCGAGCCACCTTCGAATCTGTCAGAGGGCGAAAATCTAATCCATTCTGCACCAACCTTCAGGTTTTCGAATTTCCCATGAAAGAGTTCAGCAATAATTTTGATTCCTGCCACATGCTGCGGGCGCAGGCCCGGGTTCTTCCTGTTTGCTCGAATATTGGTGACTTCAACTGGCTTGCCAGTTATTGCAGAAAGCGAAATTGCAGTACGCACTATTTGTCCGCCGCCCTCACCTTGGGATCCGTCTATTTTGACTATGTGTGCAGATAATGTCACTTTGTGAGGACCGGTTCTAAGTTAGCTTAAAAATATTTATGAATTCTCTCCACCTCAAGCCCTCAAACAACACAGTCTCGGTATCCATGATAATTAATCCACTGTTATGCCAGATGCCATAATGTAATAGTAACAAGCGTACACAGGCTTGGGAACCAGAAATATTAAATTAGCGCAAGGCAACCGTGCTCTCGTGCAAGCGGGAGTCGCCCAGCTTGGCCAAAGGCGTAAGACTGAGGCTCTTATCCCTTAGGGGTTCGTGGGTTCAAATCCCACCTCCCGCACCTTTTAATTAACGGCTTAGAAGTTCACTATTATTTGTAACTTGCATCAAGAGATTAAAATTTTTGAAATTATCTTGATGACTAAATAAAAAAGAAAAATAATGTTTGGCGGTTACTGCCCTTGTCCTCCGCCTCCGCCGCCGCCAAAGAGTTCTCCTATCTGCTCTCCTATCTCACCAAGGGGTCCGCCACCAGTTTGGTTGCCGCCTTCCTGTTGTTGGTCTTCTCCACCGCCCATGAGACCTCCAAGTGGACCTTCATCTCCGCCTTCTTGTTGTTGTTGCTGTGCCTGTCCTGGTGGTGTTGTTTGCACTATTGACGTACCGTTCTCTCCAGTCAAAGCTGACACGATGCCGTATATGGGCTGTCCTTGGAAGTGATTATCTGTATCCTCAGCTGCTGGCATTATGGTCATAACTGCTCCGTTTTGACTCAAAGTAAGCGTTGTATCAGTGCCGGGCCACCTGTTGGTTCCGTTTGTATAGATATCCGCAGTACCAGTTATCGTAGCTTCTTGACCCTGGACTAGCTGTACGCCAGCAGTAGGTGTCACAAAATTGGTGATGTTGTGTGTATGGTATTCAGTGCCATCTGGGTGTACCATGATAAAGTTGGCTCCAAAATTAGTCATATTTCCTGCTTGGACTTCCATATTCCAGTTTCCTCCTAAGATGTATTCATGAGCTTCACCACCACCAGCCGATGCTGCACCTGATGTTTGGTTGCCGCCGCCTGATGTTTGGTTGCCGCCGCCTGCTTGGCCTCCCGCTTCTGAAACAGTTGCTGTAATAACCCCGCTTCCTGTAAACGTGTCAAAAGGCACTGCTACAATTGTTTGAGTAGCGTTGCCTCCTCCTCCTCCTTGCGTTTGGTTTTGCTGGGCATTTACTAATTGCTGGCCAGAATTAGCGAATGAGAATGTAAACGCTGCCGCAATTAGAAGAAATCCCATACCAGCGATTGCAAGAGTTTTAGAATGTTTCTTTCTGTCGTTATTATTCATTTCAGTATTCATTATTAAAATGAACAAGGAATTGAGCTTAATAACCGTTGTAGCAATTGAAGATATAACAACATTATGAATATTAGATACGCTTTTTGCTTCTCATCGGGTCATCAATTTCTCACTTCGGGAGTTAACTCAAGTTAATAAATCTACGAATGAACAGTCTATCCGTAGCTCTCACCTAGCTAACTAATTTAAGTCTGCTCATACAACTTAAAGTTTAGGACAAAAGAAGTTTCTAAATTTGCCGAGTAAGACTGTTAGACCAAAATGCATTATATCTCTAAGGGCGCTTGAATCCCGATGAAAATAGGTGCAAGCCTCTCCAGCATTCATGAGCACAAACCAATATACCTATGTAAAATATCGCTATATTCGGCTTCAACGCCTTTCAGACGGCGAGATAGGTATTGTTAGCTTCGTTAACTACGATAATAAAAAGCTGAATAAATCATCTAACAACAGATTGCTGGCTCTCAATAGAGAGCCAGCAGCTTTATGGATGTTTTTGTTACTACCTGAAATGCACTAAAGGTGAAAAAAGTTTTAAGGAGAGATTCTTATAGAATAATCAAATCACAGCCTTGTTTATTGTGAGGAGCTGTGTTCTTTACTTTGACTCATATGACAATAATTTATCCACTCTATTAGTCCTGAAATGAGGCCACCACCTGATACAACATGACTAGGGCATTCCCAATTATTCCGATAGAATTTCCTTCAAGAGCCACACATACCAGCTTCATATGCTGTAACTATGGTACTACTCCAGCTGATCTTTTCGTAAAAAGGTGGTTCCTTAGAAAATCCAACGGTGGTAGTTGCACTATGTTTTGAATGTTATATATATGCATGAGAGGAAATGAAGATGACGAATAATAAAGGAAAGCAATAGCAATAACTAAAACTAGTTGCTAGTTTTGCAGGCGAGGTCGGAGCAATCGGCGGCATGTCTTCTCATTTCATTCTAATGTTCGCTTCGTTGTTATGAGGAAGAGATAACAAGAGGACGACAGTAAACCTGACTTAACTTTATTTCTGCCTGTACAGCTTTATCTAGTTCTCTCTTGACCATGATGATTTGAGGGATATTTTCAGGCCTGTGTTCAGCCATCAAGAAAAGCAGATCTTGCTTTAGAATTCGATGTGTTCCTCTAGCACTTTTATCGCCGCCTCAAACTCCAAAGTCATGTCATGTTCTTGTACTCATAGATCGTGACTTCTTATACTATATAATGATGCAAGTAAACCATCTATAATCTATTAGGAAAAGTGTTGACAATGATGCAGAATGAGAGATCTAGGGTACATCAACAATAAAACACCCCAAGAGTGATGTAGGTGATTGATTCCTTTAATTGGCATGATAATATATGATAATAATTAAAGAATTAACGGCAGCTGAAAATTACAACAACAAAAGCCACGACGATAACCGAAATTAGCTAGTCGTCTGTAAATCCACTAATCTTTGTCGATTATTTGAGTTATTTTATTTTTGTTTGGCTTACCTCAGGGATTGTGCGGTTCTGCGATATGGTGTGTCGTCAGCCTTCTTAGCTAGTTCGCTAAAGTTTGGCTGACCTATCATGAAAGGTCTAATTGTTCTGATGGCCCGATGTACTGGACACTCATCAAGACATCACATGCGAAGAGAGGGAAAAATACACCACCCAGACGACTATAGATAAGTGTATGTATGTCTTTTGTCTGTGTGTATTGGCGCACATAGATCAGTGCGTTCATAAGGAGATAGAGAGTCAGCTACCACTTTCGATCTCTATGCCAACACCACCTGCCAGTGTTGATGCCTGCGTTATATTAGATGACAGTTCTGGTACCGCATTTGACGCCTGCGTTATATTAGATGACAGTTCTGGTACCGCATTTGACGCAAAGTCAAGCAGTGGAGCATATCCTATCCCAAAACCTACCATGAATACTACGGCAAAGACAAGTACCGCAATTATTGCCCTTGGTTCCTTTACTCTTCTCATGTCTGGTGCATCCTCCATGTACATCTTTCTCATGATCCAAGCGTAATAGCCAAGCGAGAGTGCACTGTTGAGAATACCTGCAATAGCAAGCCATGCGCCCCATTCGACGATCGGTCCAGAGTTGATGCCGGCACCAAAGAGAACAACTTTACTCCAAAAACCGTTGAGTGGTGGAACGCCTGCTAGTGCAAGCAGGGATATTGAAAGCGCGATTGCAGTTATCGGCATACGTCTACCAAGGCCCCGATACTTCTCGAGGCTATAGCCTGCAAGCGCAGTCGCTACTGCTGCCGCTGCAATGAATGCAGCGGATTTCATAACTGCATGATTCATGATATGAAACAGTGAACCCGGCAGTGCCTGCTCAGAATAGGGGGCTAGTGCGAGACCTATCATGATATAACCTGCCTGTGCGATAGACGAGTACGCAAGTATTCTTGGCAAACTTCGTTGTACCAACGCCGCAAGGTTCCCAAGTGTCATCGTAAAGACCGCTACTATAGCAAGAGTCAAAGTCCAATCGAGGTTGAGAGCAAACATTCCAAGCACGATAACCCGGATCGCAGCTGCAAATCCGGCCTTCTTGGTGCCAGCTGCTAGCAATGCGCCAATGGTAGTGGGAGATCCTTCATAGGCATCAGGTAGCCACATATGGAATGGTACAAGGCCCATCTTGAAGCCAAACCCAGCTATGAATAATGCCACTGCAAGCAATCCAATAGGGACAAGGCTTGCATCTAGGTTAGCAAGCGCGATAATAGAATCTCCTATGTTAGTTGTTCCTGTTATTCCATATACCAGTCCTATTCCAACGACAATAATTGCAGATGACAGCGCACCAAACATGAAATACTTTATTGCTGCCTCATTCGATATCGGGTCGCGCTTTGAAAAACCGGCAAGCGCATATGTTGGAAGCGACATCAGCTCCCATGCGACCAATAGCATAACAAGGTCGGTCGAATACGCAATGATTACCATGCCGATACTAGAGAGCAGTATGAGAGAGTAGTATGCCGCAGGATTTGACCTACCTTTATAATAATTCCAAGACGAGGCAGTGACCATTATCGACACGATGAGGAGCGCAATAGCAAAGAATGAGCCAAACATGTCGTCTACTACGACCTCCTGGGAGAATGCCACTGCGGGTAGGACCTCGCCGGTAAGCACGCGGAAGACTACGATGGCAATTGCCACAACAAGTGCGCCGAAGGCAATAGCACTGTAAAGTCTATTTCTATTCTTGCCTTTTTCGCGGATGCCTGCGTCTATAGCAGGTATGGCAAGACCAACTGAACCCAGTATTATCGTTACAAGTATCGGAGAGGAAAGTAGGTCAACCAATTTTTATCAATACACCTACTACAAGAACAGAAGCATCACAATAATCATGATGCCTGCTGCAAAGACGAAAATGTATGTCTGTGTGATCCCATTCTGGCCTGCTTTGACTACTGCGGACATGTAAGACATTGAATGCTGCAATGCTGGGTTGATGCCATCAATAATTGTACTTTCAAAGTATCTCCAGATGAACCTATAGATAGCGAGAGGTCCTATCACAGCACCCCAATAAAGAGCGCTATTGAGGTACCATCTGTTGAAGAGGAATTTCCAGATAGCCCTAGTGACAATGCTCCTTGAAATGATCTGCGGGTCTAATTTACGTCCGATATAGAAGAGATACCCTAGTGCCCCTCCAATTGCAAATGCGACAACAGATGCAATTGCAGCAGTAAGATTTAGTCCAAACCAAGTTCTATCGCCCTCTGGCGTGATTTGAAATGTACCTTCCTCGCTTTCCTCTTCTTCCGCATCATGGATACCAAACGACTCTGCAAGGTATTCGCTAAACAAGTGGTGTAACTCTGCCTCAAATACAAAACCGATGACGCCTATAGCTATAGAAGCAACTGCCAATATCGCATATGGGACCCACATCCTAGGTCCTGCCTCATGCACGTGATGGCCCCCGCGCTCCATCTCCTCAATATGTCTGCTCTTATTCCCAAAAAAGGCCATTCCTATCATTCTAAATGTATAAAACGCAGTCATAACTGCGACCACTACTGCTATTATGAAAAGTGGTTGCGAGAACACATAGCCGGATCCAAGCACAGAAGCAAAGACTGCGTCCTTGCTCCAAAACCCTAATGTGATGAGTGGCGCACCTGCAAGCGACAGACCTGCAAGCAACATAAAGACATATGTCTTTTTCATATTTGCTTTCAATCCTCCCATGTCGGTCATGAACCTAGAGCCTATTCCATGCAATAGTGCGCCTGCTCCCATAAAGAGAGAGGCTTTGAACATTGCATGACTAATGAGCTGGAAGAACCCTGCGGTGTAGCCGTCGACGAAGTTGAGTGAAAGTCCAGCGATCCCAAGTGCCATCATCATGTAACCAATCTGTGAGCCCGTAGAATACGCAAGGACTTTTTTTATCTCTGGATTTACCAATGCCTGTGTCGCAAGCAAAAGTGCAGTGATCGCGCCTACCCATGCAACAACCTCAAAGAACTGCTCAATACTGAAGGCTCCCACAGCTGCAAGTGCAAAGAATAGTGGGCCGATACGACCTACCAAGAAGACACCGGCCTTGACCATTGTTGCAGCGTGTATCAGAGCGGAGACTGCTGTGGGGCCCGTCATGGCTTCAAGCAGCCACTCATTGAACGGGAACTGCGCTGACTTGCCAATCGCGCCTCCAAAGAGCAGGACGGCTGCTGGGACTAGCAAGTTTTGCTGTGACATTGTGATTGCCCATGCAGGATCTTCGAGTAGTTCCGTGAATCCAAATGTTCCAGCGTATGCAAATATTAAAAACATACCAGCGAGCATCATAATGTCTCCTGCGCGAGTCATAAGGAAAGCCTTCATGCCGGCATGTGTAGGCGAAGCCCACATCGGAATGCCGCCTGCAATATGACCCTGGACGCCTACAAAGTCTTTCTTCCTGTCGTAGTACCAGAAGCCGATTAATGCATATGATGCAAGTCCTACACCTTCCCAGCCAAAAAATACCATAAGCAGATTATCTGATAGCACAATCAACTGCATGGATCCGATAAAGAAGAGCATGAAAAACCAATAGCGCGTGAGGTCCCTGTCTCCATGCATATATCCTGTAGAATATACGAAAATAAGGAATGAGATCCAAGCCACAAGGTTTGCCATGATTATGGCCAAGGTGTCTGCAAGCACGCCCGCTTCAAGGTTAAGCGCAGATATCCATGTTATCTGACTATGCACCTCTGCCCCCTGCAGCGCAAGAGGTATCAGAGTCGCAGCAGAAATCGCACTAGCCAGAGCAAATCCTACTGCAGTATAGTCTCGTGCACGGTGGCCAGCCCGTGCAACTGCGGCGATGATTGCGGCACCTACAAATGGTAGCAACCATACAAGCCAAGCGCTGACTGCAATTCCTTCAAACGCGACTGTTGTCATCTACTATAATTCACTCTTCCTCTCTCACTCTTTTTTCGCCTAATGCCCTCCGGCTGTGGCAGTCTCCTCCCCCCCTGTACTTTGTCCTGTATTGTCGGATGTGACAACGTCTGACCCGGTGTCTGTAGTTGTTGTCTCTTGCGATGGTACAGGCAGTATTATGCCTTCTTGTCCTTGGAACATTACATTTTCATAATAATCCATGATCGGATTTAGAAACAAATCTGGATAAACGCCTATTATAAGTGTCATTGCGGCAAATACTGCCATCGTAGCAGTGATGTACCGATTTGAGTCCTTGACATGAGCAAGTTGTTCAGGAATCTTGCCAAAGAATATGCGCTTATACATCCACAAGATATATGCGGATGAAAGCACAGTGGCAAGAATGCCTAATGCAAACAGTGTTGTTTTCAGCGGATCCATCTCTGCTGTTGCAGTTTGCAATACTCCGCTGAATAATATCCATTCAGCCATAAAGCCGCTAGTCGGGGGTATCCCGATAATGGTGAGCGCACCTATCATTGCAAGAACTGCTGTATAAGGCATCTTGCCTGCAAGTCCACCGAGTTTAGACATGCTTCTGGTTCCAGTCTGAAGTATGATTGAGCCAGCCATCATGAAAAGGATAGCCTTGCCCAGACCATGACTTACATACATCATTGTTCCACCGGTTATGCCAAGTATACTTTCAGAGCTGATACCAAATAGTATGTAACCCATCTGGCTGATACTGGAATATGCAAGAACCTTCTTGATATCATCTTGCATAAGTGCCATTGCACCTCCGTATATCATTGTGGCAAGCCCCCACATGTTGATATACAAACTGTATTGCTCATAGCTACCTGTTAGAAGCTCCATCCACAGTCGCAAGAGACCATATGCTCCTATGCCAATCATAGCAGGAGACAAAAGTGCTGATATGGGAGTAGGAGCCTCTGCGTGTGCATAAGGTAGCCAAATGTGGAGTATAAACGCCGCAAGTTTGACTCCGAGTCCAATCACAAGGGCAAACACAATGAGCGGAAGCCACTGCGCAGGGATGTTGCCCGCATTTGCCTTGATTGTTTCAAAATCAAACCCGCCTGCGAAGAATCCCATGGCCAGAAGGCCAAGCAGCAGCACGACAGCTCCGGCGTGAGTCCAGAAAAAGAACATTAAAGCTATCCTTCGCCTTGCGCCGTATCCATAGAATGCAACTAGGAAGAATGACGGAACAAGCATCAGTTCAAAGAATACATAGAACTCTATGAGGTTGGTTGCAAGGACTGTACCAAGCATTCCCATGGAAAATGTGAGGTAAAGTGCAAAGTACAGTGCTATCTGGCTGTTGACATACTGTTGAGTATCCAGCACCGTAGTCTGCGAGCTAGATCCAAGGTTTTTGCTGGGTAGACTATGCGTGGTGTGAATTGAAGGATTGCTATTATTGCCGTGCGCTACCCCTACTCCTTCTCCTCCATTGCCATGCCCCGGCAGATCCTCGCTCACCTTGTGAACCATATAAGGTCTTGAGTATAGCGCAATTACTGTACAGAGAATGTAAATTATTAGCGCAAACGGTAGACTTAGCCCATCTAGCCTCAACCCAAAGTTTCCAAATTGGCCCCAGGGGTATTCCTCAACATAAATGGGTTGTTGACCCGTATAGACTCCAATAGCAGGGATTATTAACAACCCTGTGGAGACTGCTAAAGCTGCAAAGGAAAACCAAGTCGCAGCCTTGACCCCCGCTTTTCTCCCTATTACGTAGGCTGCGGGTGCAAGCAGAAGTGGTATGAACGTCGCTGCCAACAGGAAATATGACTCTGCCAATTTTATCTTCTCCTAGCCTCGCATACTCCTAAATTCTGCAACGTCAATCTCTTTGTATAGCCTGTACGCTACTATAATTAGCCCAAGACCGACCGCCACTTCCGCAGCTGCGATGGCTATTGAGAAGAGGGCGACAACCTGACCTTGTGCATTTGGCAGGCCCCTTGAGAATGCTACTAGTAAGAGGTTTGCAGCATTGGCAATGATTTCTATTGAGAATAGCATCCTGATAGCATTACGTTTTACTACAAGACCATAGATTCCGATGGCAACTAGCACCATCGAAACAATGACGAAATCAAGTATCTCGCTCATGTCGTTGTTGCTCTGCCTCCTCCTCCTCCTCCTCTCCTTCTTCCTGTCCTGTAATGCTCTCCCTGCGTGCGAGTGCTAGTGCTGCAATAACTGATCCTGCTAGCGTCAGTCCCAATATGATGAGAGCGGGAGCATAGTAAGTCAGCATCAATTCACCGATCTCTGTAAAGTCGATTGGAGGAGAGGTATTAAATTGGCCAAATTGGCCACTCAATCCTGATGCAAGGAAAAGTGCCCCAAAGCTGGACATTATTATTAGCATCAGCGCAATACCTGCAGCCTTTCTCTTCTTATCTTCTTTAGTTGTAAATAGTGCTTGGGTTCTGACTAACATGACTGCGAATATGATAAGCACCGCAACAGCACCAACATAAACTGCTATCTGAAACATTGCTACAAATGGAGCGTCTAATAAAAGGAAAAAACCTGCAATACCAAGCATCGAGATCGCAAGCGAGATTGCGCCATAAATCAACTCCCTTGCTTCGAGTGCAATGATAGCCGTCCCAACTGTAAGGACCGCGACAGCGATAAAGATGGGATCAGCCATGTGTTGCCCCTCTATCGTCTATTACAATCTCGACATCCCCTTCATACTTAGGCTTGACTGAAAGCTGAGCTGGTGTGTAAATGAGATGCTCCTTTGTAAACGCTGATAGCTCGTAGTCATTTGTCATAAAGA
>DATCWI010000034.1:0-7234 GCA_036566425.1 Nitrososphaera sp. | reverse complement strand
GGACCACGCTTCTTCTTGGTCATTCCAGATCTATTCAGAATCCACTACTAATTATTAAGCTTGAAAGCTGTTGCATCGCAAATGCCAGATCCACTTACTAATCCAGCACATTTAATTCTTTGAGGTTTCCCATAGTTAGAAGCTCTAAGCTGAAATATCGCTGCTGTCATATGGATGAGACTTTGTGTGGGAGGGGTTGCTAGTTTGCGTCCTATCTCCTTTGGAGTTGAATTGTGATCGACGGCTAGCAAAGTTTAGACTATAATTAGACAGTACTATCTCTTATTACTACTATTTCATCCAATATACTAAGCCTAACCATTCTCAAAGATGAAGATCAAAAGAATAATTCCCATACTTCAGAAGATGAAACCTCTTCGGTCTGAGAGTTCTGCTTAAGATACTTAGCCAAATCAGCAGCAGTAATAATACCTACAGTACGTGTGCCATAAGTATCTTCGACTATCAAGTGCCTTAGCTTCTTAGTTGCCATGATTCTAGCTGCTTCTTCGATAGGTGCATTCTTTTTTACCTTGATTGTTGGAAATGACATCAAAGACATTGCACTTATATCACTAGGTTGCAATTCATTGGCAATGATCTTGATGATATCGCGTTCTGTAAGGATCCCAATGATTTCCCCTTCATCATCTGTTATGGGAACCGAGCTGATATTTTGAGCTAGCATCTTTTTTGCAATATCCAAAACACTACTCTTAAAGTTCATAGTTATGGTCGTAGTGGTCATATAATCTTCAACCCTGATGTAATCAGGTGTCCTGCCCTCGTAGCTCATTGATTCAATATATATTTGAAGAGATAATATATACTCAAGGAATGCTGTGCCTTGCATTGCACTCTTCTTTTGTGATAGAGAGAAAGAGAGAGACTCTTATCGTAGCCTAACATCTATACTGACAAGAAACGAACTGTAAGTCATATGCACTGAATTACACTGCATTCCGTTACTTTTTAAACAATGCAACCTTAGAAAGGATTGGATTGGCTCAACATCAACAGCAACAACAAATTTCTAAAATAGTTGTACCAGTAGATGGATCAATAAACTCGATGGATGCAGCAGACTATGCTATAAAGATGGCTGAAAAGTATAGCGCAGAAGTTGCCCTCATTCATGTTGTAAACCTTGATCAGACTCTTCAATTGCTGGGCATTTACCGACTGTCCTACCCCGATCCAATAAAGGAAAAGATTGAAGCTGTCAGGGCTGAGGCACAAAAGTGGTTTAATGAAATAATCAGAACTGCCGAGCAAAGGGGAGTTCGCATTAAGAGTAATGTAATAGATTCTCCCATGTCTGTAGTAGCAGCATTGCTAAATTATGCAGACCAAGAGAAGGCAGATCTCATTATTATTGGAACAAGAGGACGATCAGGCATTAGCAAGATGCTGCTTGGAAGCGTAGCATCAGGCGTAGTTACCTTTGCACCGTGCCCTGTAGTTGTGGTTAGATAGGAGAGAGGGAGAGAGGGAGAGAGGCTGTATTTTTGCATCAGGTGATTGAATTGTCTTCTTCTAACTTGAATAATGTAGCGTACATTTTAGTAAAGTGTGAACCGGGGTTTGAAGAACAAGTAGTCAATGCGCTAAAAAAGACTCAAGCTGTAGTACAGGTTGATCGAGTATATGGCAGTACATATGAAGCAGTAGTCAAGATAAAGTGTGACACATTAAAGGAGTTAAATTCCACTATTTGGCATATTAGAAGAACCCACAAAATTATGTTTACACAGACCCTGCTAGTTGGAAGTTTTGGATAATCTACATGGTTGATACTAAACTCAATTTTTTGGATCAACAGTAATAATCGTAGTTGATGCTTTGTAGATGCATAAGCTTACTATAAGGAACAAGATGGAACAAGATAAATCTTCATCTTAATGCAAAAGAACTGGCCATTGCGCAGAATAGTCCTTTAATGGTACGGCTAGTATAGCTCTAATTAACGATATGTTTCCCAAAATTGTTGATGCAGTAACATCCCTTTCGACGCTTAAGGATAATTCGGTTGTTGCTGTCTTTGGCTTTAACATGGACATTACACCGGAATACTTAATTGAGGAATTGTACAAGCGCTACTTGGAAGTAGGTCACTTAAAGAGCATCTTCATAATATCTGATGCACGCCCGCCTCTGTGTCACAGGTCTGCAGGAAACTTGCTGTTTGGTTGCTGTATAATTATCAAGTTTATCTGCAATGCACTGCAGACAAAGGCTTGAAATAATACAACTCTCCCTTAATTCTATGGGTTCCTCAAGTGAGAAGAAGCGTGACGAACAAGAAAAGAAGCCTATGGTGCCATCAAGACAATTTGACAACATGTTTGACACGTTTAGAAGAGAAATGGAAAGAATGATGGTGCGGCCTTGGTCTTTCCCAAAGGACTGGGATGTCCCATCGCTTTTTGAAGCAAGAGACATGAGAATGGCGCCTTATGAATTGGTAGACAAAGGAGACAGGTTTGAGCTGCAGCTAGAGGTTCCAGGAATAGAAAAGGAGAATATCAGTGTTAAGGCCACAAAGTATTCTGTAGAAATCTCGGGCAAGCATTCAGAAAAGGACGAAGAAAAGGGCAAAAGATATGTGTACAGCGAAAGGTTGTACAGATCATTCTATCGCAATGTACCGTTGCCAGAAGAGATAATTCCATCAAAGGTTTCTGCCAAAGTAGTAAACGGAATTCTAAGACTTGATCTACGAAAGAAAAATCCAACAGAGAGTGAGAGCGAAGCAACTAGAGTTGAGGTAGAGTAGTTCCTCCACAATCTCGCTCTTCTCTCATTTTGTTTATTTATTCCCTTACTGTCTATTTTGGAACGATGACTGCCCTCCCCTTTATCTCGCCATTCCTTAGCATATCTGCAACCTTGTTTATTTCAGCAAGAGGGAATTCCTGTACGTTATGTAATATCTTGCTCTGTTTTGCAAGTTCTATAACCTCACAAAGTTCGTTGTAATTTCCCCAAAGTGAAAAGTGGACTTGGTATTCGTTGAGAATAGCTGGAACCAATGGGATTTTAACCTCGGTACCAAACATACCAACCACAACAAGTGTCCCACCCTTGTTCAGGATTCTACAAGTGTCATTTATTGTGTTTTCTGCTCCAACACAGTCGATAACAACATCGACTCCGTTTGGACTGATGTTTGTTATCTGCTCTCGAATATCGGGAGCATTAGGAGAAATGCTAAGTGCATGGTCTACCAATTTTGCGTTACGTATATCTTGTACCCTCTTTTCGTTCCGGTCTATTCCTATTACCACACTCCCTTGACTTAGGATTTTGGCATACTGAATGCCATAGAATCCAAGGCCGCCCATTCCGATTACTGCAACAGTCTTACCTGGGCCCAAGAGATGTCTAATCCTCTTTATCGCCCTGTAGGGCGTCAGGCCAGCATCTGTAAGTGGTGCGAGATCTCCAGGTGTTAGCCCTGAGGCTTTATCAACTCTTACCAAGTATCGGTATGAGGGAACAAGTACATACTCAGAATAACCACCATCGTCTGTAACTCCAGGATATTTTGCATAATTGCATAATTGCTCGTTGCCACTCTTACATTGCACGCAAGCACCACAACCCCATCCGCCAAATATTGCAACTAGATCCCCTTCATGTAATCCTCCAGGGGACGAACCAGGAGGAACAGAATCTCCTATTTCTTCTACCCAGCCTGCAACTTCATGGCCCAAGGTCCTTGGCAATTGAACAGGTATTGAGCTGGCCCACTCTCCTTGCATTATATGCAAATCACTGTGACATAGTCCAGCCCCTCCGACTTTCACCAAGACTTGTTCACCATGTGGCATGCCTGGTTTAGGTACCTCTTCCACTTTCAATGGTTCTTGATATGCATGGATTCGTGCAGACTTCATCAAACGCATTTCTGAGCACAAATCTATAATGATTACCCTCGTATATTCTTGCTCACTCTCTGAAAGCAAATTCTATACTGGATCAGAGAGTAAGGAAACAGAAGGGAAGAGGAACGAAACAAACGATATAATCATATAACAATAAGGGTAGTGCTATTATTAACGGAGTTCGAATTTTAAGATCTGCTGAAGATTATCTGAACATCAGACCAGTTAAGCTATTTAGCAGAGAAGTGTGTGTCTCTCTGTTCAAAACATTAACTTATGCAGGTCTAGATACAGTAAAGGCTTATTTATGAATTTTCAACTTATCTTCACATGAGTCTACATAACATCTCGCTTGGTAAGTTGGCGATAATCTTGATTGCTGCTGGCGCAGGCATTGTATTTCTTATTTCAGGCTTTCAAGCAAGAGATGTTCTCTTTGCGCCAGACATTACTGAAGAAACATCAGTGATAATAAAGGATGAACAGGGAACATGCATAGTACAGGCGGAGGATGATGTTCCTCGGACAATAGAGAATTGTCCCTATAATGTAGGGGATATAATATCAATAACGTATAAACGAGAACAGCCAGCTATATCCGAACATCATCTGATCGGAGAACAGTAGGAATTACAGGATCCCAAAAACAAGCAGTTTAGAACCGCATTTTTTCGCATGTACTACAATTTGCCATGCTCTTGAGGAGCCTTCTACTAATACAATATACTAACCGATAGTCTTACATTCATTGTTATTATTATTATTATTGTTAATATTCACATTTATAGAGCCTTTTCTCCTTGCTCTTTTGTGGCAAGGTCAACAGCAGTTGGAACATCTACTACAAAGATCTTACCCCCAACGTTTGGACTTCCAAGTTGCTCAACAATTTTATGGACAATATCATCGACCTGATCATCCTTTACTACCACTTCCATTTTTATCCTAGGCACAAATTCTGGAGTATAATGTCTAGTTCCTCTGTCTATTGCAACCGGCTTTGCCTTGATGTTTCCTCTTCCTTCTACTCGGGAGTATGTCATCCCCCCTGCATGCCTGTCTTTTACTATTCTATTAACGTCATTGAATAGTCTATCTGGGATTATAATCTCAATTTTCTTCATGCTATCACATCTTAAAGAAACTATTTTTTACATGGATCCGTCTTAAAGGAATTCGATGCGCAATGACTTGATCTTTTTTCCGCTCCTCGCATCTCCTTCAAATTCGAATGTGAACATGCCCTTCACTTTGTCTCCTTTTTCAAAAGTTATTAGTGCTTTGATGCTGTTCAGTTTGTTTGTGTTTTCAATTTTTACTGTGCGTTGAAGGTTGCTGTTGGCCATCATTGCCACCTTGAGGAACGACTCGATTGACGACTTCCCCTTCAAGCCTCCTGTTATGTTGCTAAACGGCTCATATACCTCAGCATCATAGTCAAAAAGCTCAAGTAAGCCATCAAGATCCTTACTGTCTATACATTTGAAATAACGGGCCACTAGTTGTTCTCCTGTGTGGGGCGTTGACTCCCTGGTTTTTGCTCTCAAAGACAATATCTCACCTTTTTCATGCTCCACTTAGAAGGACATAGATAAATAACTAGTAGGAATGCACTGCAATGCAGTATACTTTCATCTATAAAAAATTTTACCCACAATCATCGTAGCACGACTTCAGCTACAGTGGTATTTGGTGTCACGTGGAATTCTGCTTTCACATTTGCTAATTTCTCGAATATGAGCCCAAGCAATTCCTTTGAAAATAACGACCAATTCTCACCAAGCTCATGCTGTATTATAAATACATGCTTGCGAGAGCCTTCGAGCTTGTGGTCGGCTTTGATTCCTGAGACCTTCATATATTCTTCGAGAACTGATAACACTACCCACAAGTTGTATTGTTTCTTCATGAAGAGTACGGAATCCTTCATGAGTGTGAAGGCTAACTCGGCAGCCTGTTTTATGATCTCATCGCGGTAACGGTCAACGTCTTTAATTCCGCTGCTCTTTGCCATAGATATAGCCCTGTCTATCAAGTTCGATAATATCATTCTTGGAACTGGCATCATGCCTATCTTGTTCTCATATCTATCCCATTCTGCGTATCTTTTTAGGACCTGGTTGACAAGCACGTTAAGAGAAATCTCCCTGTTGTCTGCTTCTGTCTGAAGCTCATCTATCACCATTGAATCTAGCCTAAATGTTACACTGCGACTTTTCCTAGATGGAGATGGAGTTACACTCTCCTTTTCATTATCAGGATAATCTTCAGACATATGTGCAGCGTCTATCAAAATCTGTCATAAAAGTATTTCAAATAGTAATGTTTCGTTTTACGTCGGCCTTATCACGAATTATATAATTGCAACAATATTGATTAGATTGGGTTTCTCACCACGTAGCTCTGCATCAAGAACGTCTCTTTCAGTATGCAATCGATCTATGAGTCTTGAAAGTTGCTCCTATTTGAGAATCTTTGGTTGCCAGTATGAGAAAATATTACTTGCTGTCCTTAGCCTCTAGCAGTTCGATCAGTGTTAATTCAACTTTATAGTTATGGCCGCTTCCTACTAATGGAGGTTTGAGGGCCAACATATCTACTGACGCACTTGCATTAGGACGAAGTGGTCTCCTTACGGCCATTTTAGGCGTCAGAGATGTAGCATCCTTTTGACCTGTGTTACTTCATCAGCTCCAATGAGCGGAGAATTAACTCTCCTCGTTAAAGTAGCTTGAACGTGCTTCCTGCCGCTCTTGAATATATTTTGAATGTATGCAGTGCCATGCACAAGATTCCTAGAGATAAAATACCATGATTGGAGAGATCCAATCTATATGAGTATTGAAGCAGTATCGGTTGAAAGCATAATGACCAGAGGTGTGAAGTGCGTCAATGAAAGGCAATCTGTCAAGGCGGTAGCCAGTATTATGAGCACTAACAATATCGGAAGTGTAATAGTAACAGAAAATGAAGATGTACCTGTTGGCATAATCACGGAGACAGATATTGTCCGCATAGCAGGCTTAACGGAGGCATTCCTGCCCCATTTACTTGCAATCGACATCATGAGCAAGCCTGTGATTCCCATATACGTAGGAAGTTCTATCCAGGATGCAATCCAAACCATGAAACTTAATAACGTACGCAGACTCCCAGTTCTAGATAAAGGGGCGAGGATGGTTGGCATTATTACCGACAAGGATATTTTTAGAGCAATCATAAACAGTCAATCACTGGTATCAAGCATTATAGAGAGCGCCACAATAGAACATAGGCCAATATACCAGAGGCTCAGTGAATTCATGATTGGAGAAATGGTCTTGCCGCAAGGTAGCAATGCTAATTGA
>DATCWI010000058.1:0-20648 GCA_036566425.1 Nitrososphaera sp. | reverse complement strand
GCGCTTGCCGATTAGCTTTCCCATTCTCCAGGCAGCTTCCATCGCAACAAACGTAGGGTCAAATCCTAGCGCTATAAGCATTAATGAGTTAATGAAGTCTACCATTATTAGTTAGATCAAAGGTGGATTAATTCTAATTCTACTTGATCCGGCTTGTGATATATCACATGATAAAGTATGTGATAAGAACTACAACTGATCAATCATATGCGATTTTAAAAAACTAGATTGTCAGCTACACAAAGTGTGGCTATCAGAAGACAGACAAGAGGAAATATGGCCAAGAAAATGGATAAAAATAGTGCAAATCAATCTTCGCAAACTTAAAGTAAAGGTATGTAATAGGCAGCTACGCAGTCATATCCATCGTAAGCGATTCTTTCAGAATCTCTTGGAAGGTATCTATGTCCTGTGCCGTTATTACATCGGTGGTACTTGCAGGAGCAGCCGTCAGGAGACCAGCAGGGGGAACAACTACTACTGACACTGGCTCAGCATCATTAGATACATTTTCAGGTTGCATTGATGACAGTCTTACTTTGCTAGGACCTCTTATCCTTCTATCGCTCAGTGATTTCTGCTTCTTGACACTTATTTTGATCTTGAACCCGTACTGACCGCGATTGCTCCACTTATCCACTTCAACAATGTTGCCAAAGCCAATCACCCTTTCGCCTTCCTGAGTAACCACTGTAAAATCGGTTCTGTCTCCAATTTTAATTGTAGATACTTTTTCATAAAAGTGATGCCAGTCAAGGGGGTTTGTGATTAGTGCCTGCACCGTCAGAATGTCGCCCACCGCAACTTCCTTGATATAGCTTGGCAGAACTTCAATGTTGCAAAGTTTTGCATACATATACACGGTTAACACATCTCTACAATAAAAAACTTTTGAAAATTCATTTAGCATTGAATTAACTTCGTTAATCAGTTAAAATAACATATATTGTATATCGTCTTTCTCAAAACAATATAATATTCTTATTGGAAGTGATGGGTTGCTTTTATCTCTTTTACTAACCTTTCTGCAACTGTCATATTCTCATGCCTAAATAGCAAGCTGTCAGGGCTGTCTACAACCTTGATCATCATATAGGGGTCCTCCTTCTCTACTATTAGACCGACCACTCCAAACATCACAATGGCTTCCGACGGCAGATCCTTCCCTTTTGCTAATTCAATTTGGGATACCTTATCCATAGGAATTGTCGCATCCAGCTCGGGAATATGCATTCTGTTGTGGTATAGCACGATCGTGGCTTCTAGTTCTATTGGAGAGGGCAGGAGAGAGGAGCCAAGATATTTTACCTTTGACACAATTATCGGGCGATCCTGCTCTTCAGCTATCATAATTATATTGGCATTACAACCTAAATTAGAGTATGCGTTCAAAGAGAATTCTGCCCTTGCTTTTCGCATTCAGGATCGTAGATAAAAGATAAAAATAAAGAGCCAGCCAGCAAATGTACCTACTAGATGATACTATGCAGGTAGTGAAAAGCACAAAACAGCATTATGTACGCCATTTGTGGCAGGTATGTTTCATATAAGAGAAGATTTAAACTCGCAGGTAGGGCCCGTCGCCTAGTCAGGATAGGGCGCTGTTCCCTTAGAAAGGAAGCGCAAGCCTCCGGAGCCAGTTGCCGTGGGATCGAAGCCCACCGGGCCCGTTAGCCCATATGCGATGATGATGATGATAATTTGATTTGCAGAGGATATAAGAAGAGTATGAAAATAAGAAGAACATAGATATTGCAAGATGCAATCTTAGAATATCAAGAGGGCCTGAGGAGAATGTCATGCAACTGCTTCAACACCCTTGCAGTTGCTCCCCATATGACATTGTTCTTGTAAGTAAATTTAAATGCATTTTTGGTAATGTGATAATGTTCAGTGTCCATCTGAATGCTTTGGAGTGTTTCAAAGAGCGGAACATCAACTATTGCTTCCACTTCACTTGTTGAAATCCTGTATTGAGGTAACATGTCTTGCACCGTTACGAAAGGTACAATAAAGTGGTTTGATGTCATAGTTCGCACTGCGCTCAGGCAGCCAACTATCTGATCAATATTGAATACAATTCCAACTTCTTCTGCGGTTTCTCGTAAGGCAGTCCCAAGCAAGGTGCCGTCGCTTTCAACATACCTACCTCCAGGAAAAGATATTTCGCCTGTATGTGATTTCAATTTTGAACTGCGTTTGGTCAGAAACACATAGGGTGTGTTTTTGTGGTAATGTATTATTACAAGCACTGCAGAAGGTGTTGCTAACTCCGCATCTGCTGGTAGGTACGGCCTTTCTATGAGGGCGGGTCTCAAAAATGAGAGAATTTGCTCTTTCCTCAACAGCTCTCTGAATGATGTTGGACCAATATATGCTCTGAAACTCTTGCGGGCAACCTCGCATTTAATAAGACCTGAATATGTTTTTCAGTATTGTAGTGTGTAGCGACACAATTAAGGTAGCCTATGAGCTGAACCCGCCAAAGATTGTGAAAGGAGAAAGGTTTGATCTTGGGCTGCTAAAGGGCAACATACAGGAAATGTCACATCGCGCTTTACAGCTTCATGGGCTTGTTAGCGGGATCCACCTGACAGATTCCGTGCTTGGCATTCCTCGCCTATCGAGCATAACAGCTGCCAAGTACATCAAAGAACATATTGACACAGAAACAAAGCTGAGCTGCAGTATAAGGGTACGCGATCGCAATTTCCCTTCTTTATGTCAGACTGTGTCGGATGCAATTCTTATCGGCGCAGAGAGCGTACTTCTCTTAATGGGTGATGAGCCCGCAGACAAGTTAGGAGATTCTGGCTTGCGGCCAAGTACGGCAGTCAAAATGCTTAAGAATTACGGCTATGACTTGAATATCAAACTTGATCTGTCATGCCCAGCAAAGGTCAAGAATGACTCCGCTAAATCAATAAGGAATAAGCTTGACGTTAATCCCCACTCCCTTGTAACTCAATCCATATCATCTCTTTCAGACTTAGGCGAGATAGTAGACCTTGCTAGGTCTCATGGTATCAAGGTCACTGCAGTGGTCATGGTTCCTTCTGAAAAGAATCGTCAGTCAGCTTCGCTTATAGGACTTGATTGGTCAGAATATGAAGCCAATCCGGTGGATTTCATATTGCAAGCTGCCAAGATAGCAGATCAGGTGCTCCTGACCTCTCCCAATAGTTTCGCATCAGGTCTTGATCTACTATTGCAGCTCAAGCAATGAGATCATCATTGGTACTTTTTTTGTCAGTAACCTCGCCTTTTATCGAGTCAATGACTTTTCTATAATATGGCTGCAGGTTCTCATCTTCAGGAAGTCTGGGCCTTTTATAATTCACAGATACCTCTTCTTTAATGGTGCCAGGCCTTCTTGTAAAAACGACGACCTTATTCCCCAGAACAACTGATTCCAGTATGTTATGTGTGATAAATACTATTGTCTTCTTTGTCTTAGCCCATATCAGTTGAAGCTCTACCAACAGCAGGTCGCGGGTTTGGCTATCCAGGGCTGCAAAAGGTTCATCCATCAAGAGAACTTCTGGATCCATGACAAGTGCTCTTGCTATCGCAACTCTCTGCTTCATCCCACCCGATAACTGATATGTGTATGCATCAGTAAACTTGGTTAGCTGCATCATTTCAAGGTAATGCATTGCACGCTCTTGCCGCTTTTTCTTCTCAACGCCAGCCATCTTTAGACCAAATTCAACGTTCTCCAATACCCTAAGCCAAGGAAATAATGCATTTTCCTGAAATACCATAATTCTATCAGGTCCAGTTTCAGTTACAGGATGACCATTTAGGATTATTTCTCCTTCTGTAGGCTTGTCCAGTCCAGCAAGGATATTGAGCAGTGTTGTCTTACCGCAACCAGACGGGCCTACAAAGCATACAAACTGCTCGTCTTCTATTGTCAAGCTGACGTTCTTGATGGCAGTGATAAGCTTTGCTTGATTTCCTTGTAATGAATGAAATTGCTTGCCTATGTTTCTTGCTTCAAGTTTTGCCATATTTTATCATCAGACTCATTTACATCAACTATATGAGATCGCTGTTATCGCCAAACTGCTTCATCCTATTTATCTGTCTCCTGTCTAAAATTATTATTATTACGCCAGCAATTGCTAGTATCATACCAACCATAAGAGTCGAGACGAGGATAAGCACAGTATCAAAGGAGAAAAGATTTTTTCTACTCAATACATCGTCTTGATCTCCAAAGCCTATTGCAGCTTCTAGCACTTTGTCTGTAGGATTTGTAAGATTGAGAGTGTAAAAACCTGGACTCTCCGCATTGAAAGGTTCTATAATAATTGGCTGATTGATGCTCTTGTTGACTATAGTCTTACCTGCATTATCCACTATTATTACTGAAGCTGATCCAGTGAATTCAGCAAAGACGATAGAGTACATGCCTATGCCTTGAGTATTGGTAATATTCTCTTTCACATTGATCAATCCACCTGGATCTATTCTATACTTTCCTTCTTGTTGGATAATGTTTACGAATTGGAGAGTGTAATACCCTAGCAATGAAAAGCTGATGATGGCTGTTGCCCCACCCATAATCAACACAATATGGCCTCTTTTAAGATACACTTTAGTAAACGAGGTAAAGATTGTAATGATATAAAATCTTACTAATGCGACAATGAGAGGAAAAAAGACCTTTAACAATTTTTGATGTATTAGTAACAGCCAGATCGAGCTATTGGGTTGACGCTATTCCCGGAGTGTCCTACTTCGTTCAACAGTTGGTTAGATTCTTTGGCTTGATGATGTGTTGTAATATGAAAACAGCCATAATTTAGCTTGGCAATAGTGATCAAAGTATGAAATACTCCGCTTCTGGATGATGTACTATTATTGCTGCAGTCGACTGATCGGGTACTATCTGTCCTGATTCTGTGAGCGTTATGCCAGATTTTTCAGGCTCCAATATCTGCCAGACAAGATGGTGTTGAGAAATATCAGGACAGCTTGGATATCCCCAGCTATAACGAAGGCCGCGATTTTGTCCTATTTTTAATTCATCTCGAATTCTTGCATTGATCAACTCAGCCATGGCTTCAGCTGTTTCAACAGCAAGACCATGTAGATAATAAGCGTCAGCATATCTATCTTGCTTATTCCATAAATCTATTATTTCTGTGACCTTGTTGCCAACAGTCACCGCCTGAAATGCAACAATATCATTTGTGCCGAAATAATCTGCAAGGCAAAGATGCTTTTGTTTTGAAGAACGAGGAAATTCAAATACAACTTGCTTGGCATTTGGCAGGTCGATGGATAGCCTGCCAGCACCTGCCTGTCCAAATGTCAGATTGTGACACTTGTAGAATCCATATACCGCACAAGGTTCAAATAATCCTTCAGTAAGTACTCGATCAGTCCACGTTCTGAACAACTTTTCAGGATCCTGATCGCTTGCCCCTTTACCTCTTATTCCCCACTGCAATACGAATAGCGATTTCTTGTTGATGTAATTCCACACCTTCTTGAGGTCAATCTGAAATGGCTCGAGCCTAATAGCTTGACTAATATGAGATGGCATTGGTGGTTCAATAGGCCTGATGCCGCTGTGAGGAATCTGTGATTGTTCTACTGTCATAGTAGACTGTGATCGTTCATCCCATTTCTCCAACTTTCGCTGCCACTCACTGACAAACTGAACTCGATCAGGAGACATAAGTCGGTTCATCACTTTCAGCCCATCAAATGCAGTCTTGCAGTAGAATACGCCTGGTGAGTATATACCTCCTTCCTTTGCAATCCTATTGATATAGTTACTGTTGATTGCTGCTCCACCACAAAGCACTGGAGTATTCATCCCATTCTGCCGTGCCTGCTCAACAAAGTATTGCATCTGTTTTGATGTCGAAACAAGTAGTGCAGAGAGTCCTACAGCATCTGCATCGACTTCGACTATCTTTTCTAATATTTTCTGCAGCGGCACTTGCTTACCAAGATCATAGACTGTATAACCGTTGTTAACAAGAATTGTTTTTACTAGGTTCTTACCAATATCATGCACATCACCATAGACCGTACATATGACAAGTCTACCCTTGCTGACTCCCTCTTGCTTGATTAGGTATTTCTCCAGTTCTGCAACAGCTGCCTTCATACATTCTGCAGATTTCAACACAAAAGGTAGGATTAACTCACCTGCACCGAACTTGTCACCTACTTCTTTCATTGCCGGAAGCAGTACTTCATTGAGCGTCTCTACCGCCGCTTCATGCGCCGCCTCTTTTGAGGATGCTCCCAGCACAAGCTGTCCTCCACTGTCCTTTATGATCTTGCCATCCTTGAGGCGGTCAGCAATTGCCTGCACTACATCCTCTTCTATACCCTCCTTGAGCCTGTTGACTATTCTGAAGTAACAGCGTTTGGATGCCTCCCAGCTCGGATCCACCTCTAATCTCTTGGTTGAGCTGCCCGCCGTTACTGCCTTAGCACCTTCAAAGTATGCTATCAGCTCGGCTAGTGCATTTGGATGCCTGTTGAAAATAAGATCTTCTGCCAGCTTTTTCTGGTGCTTGTCAATCTCTGGATACGGAATTATATCGCGTGCATTGATTATGACTGCATCAAGTCCGGCCTGTAGCGCATGATATAAGAATATTGAATTAATTATTTTTCTTGCATTTGGCGAAACACCAAAGCTCACATTGCTCAGGCCCAATACAGTAAAACACTCTGGAAATTTCTGTTTAACAAGTCGGATGCCGTCCAAGGTATTTTTGGCTGCATCAGCAAGTTCAGGATCTCCAGTCACAATTGTGAATGTAAGTACATCAAAGATGAATTGCCAGGGCTTTAGGCCATATTGCCTAGTACCAATTTCATAGATGAGCTCTGCAACTTCAAGTTTTTCCTGAGGTGTCTTTGCCATCCCCTTCGGACCTATACACAGAGCGACAGCTGGCACACCATATTTGACCATCAGTGGTGCCAGTTGATGGAATCTGTCGCCGCTTCCTTCCAAGTTTATTGAGTTAATTATTGGTCTGCCAGGAATCTGTCTAATTGCAGCTTCGATCACTTTTGGATCTGTCGAATCAATGACGAGTGGTGCTTCTATCTCCAAGCTGAGCCTCTTGACCAGCCTGACCATGAACTCTTTCTCATCAGATCTCTCAGTTGTTGCTACACATACATCCAAGCAATGTGCTCCATCCTCTACCTGATTTCTTGCAAGGTCAATCAACCCATCAAAGTTGTTTGCAAGCACCAGCTCCTTTGCTTTCCTAGATCCTTGGGTGTTGATGCGTTCTCCAATTATCATTGGACGTGGATCCTGCCTTAGGTCTAATGCCTTTAGAGCTGAACTTATCTTAGGAACCAAAGTGACTCTTTAGTTATTTATTAGCCATTATATTTGCTATACACAGCGAGGAAAGTAAGATCGATATAGAAATATCCTTCTTACCTGTTTTATAATAAAAATCCAAGTAAGAACTATGGCGACGATTCAACAGTTTAAATTGAGGGGTAATGGGTCTAGTGGCTTCATAGACAAGGTATACACGATTATAAGAAACAGGAGCGGCAAAGTCACAAGCAAAGATCTGGACCAGATTATTGGTAACAAGCAAGATGTCAGACTTGCAATTACCCGCTTGACTGTTCAAGGTAAGATCAAAAGGGTCAGGGGCTTTGGGAAGATGGGAATTGAATATTTCTATAAGGATATTGACCGTCAACAACAAAAAACTAGTCGAAGCAAAGAAGGTACTACTGTTTCCTCATATCGCTAGCATCTAAGGCCTTTCTTAACTCTGCAATATGTTGCGGACCAGTACCGCAGCATCCTCCTATCATTCTTATGTGGTTGTATTTGCTAACAAAACTTGCAAGCGCTTCTGCTATTTCTTTTGGCGTCATCTTGTATATCGCACGGCCACCTTCATTCTGAGGCATGCCAGCATTTGGCATAACAAGTATTGGTAGATCTTGCTCACTTAACCATCTTACGGTTGGAGCCATCTCATGAGGGCCGGTGGAACAATTAAGCCCAAACGCATCGATATTCATATTACTCACAGTAGTATAAGCTGCTTGAATGTTGGTCCCAAGCAGCATCTTGCCATATTGATCAAGTGTAACATTGGCAATTATAGGCACTTTCTTGGCTACTCTTTCCATAGCGATATGGCATGCCTCGATCGCAAGTTTGACCTCTAGTATGTCCTGACTCGTCTCTATCAATAGAGCATCAACGCCTCCCAAAAGGAGCCCCTGAGCCTGCATCGCAAATGCCTGATGTATCTCATCAAGAGGTATTTCTCCAAGTGTAGGGTCATTTGAGCTTGGTAGATATCCACTAGGACCCATAGAGCCAATTACATATCGGGGTTTGTCCTTGAACTCATTGCATACCTCCCTTGCAAGTAGGGCAGCTTTGTTGTTAAATTGAATTGTCTCGTCTCCGTATCCATACTCGTCAAGCTTAAACCTATTGGATCCAAACGTATTTGTCTCAATGCAATCCGCCCCTGCCTCAAGATAGCTTCGATGGATTTTCTTTATCCATTCTGGCCGTGACAAGTTGAGACCGTCATTAAATCCCTCTTTGCCATCTGGAAAATCTTCCATTTTGGGATTGAGCCGCTGTATCTCAGTTCCCATAGCACCATCGAATAGCAATACCTTCTTTTTTCCTGCCTCAATGAATGACTCTTGCAATTACTATAAACTATTGTAACCATTGAGGGAATTTAAAACCTTTGTAAATTGATAATAATTTTGGAGCATCACGTCCCGCAGATCTGATAATGCAGCAAAAAAGTGTATCATAGGAGAAATTATCATGTAGAGCATAGCTGATTGTACAACAAGACCCTCAATTTAGAAATTCAACGTGGGCTTCATATGTAGTGCATTACGAGCAGCATTATACTATACAATTACTCACCTGCACGAGACATACTGCCTTGAACTGGACTGATTAAAAAAATATTCAAACCTTTGTCAAGAATTGCATATCTCAATGTAGCCCTGTGTTAAGTCAGTCGATGCTTTAAGGACAATTAAGCTACAAGATGGAGAATATAAAAACCAGTACCGCATATACACTATGTTGTTGATCTATTAGGGTGTGACACGAGAAATGGTGCGTGGAAAAGGCACCGTCTCCTTGATATCTCCGACATTTGTTATCCACCGCATCAAACGCTCAATGCCAAGCCCAAACCCACCATGTGGTACTGAACCATAATTTCTCAGGTCAAGATACCAATCATAGGCCGCAGGGTCAAGCCCCTCTTTCTTAATGCGTTCGGTGATTGAGAGGATATCGTCTTCTCTTAGACCACCACTTGTTATTTCGCCAAAGCCCCTTGGTGCCAGCATATCTGCGGCTAGACCACTACCGCTTTGCTGTGGATTCTCCTTTACATAAAAGGGCTTGATTGTAAGTGGATATCCTATCACAAATATTGGTTTAGTGACATCCTTAGTAAGCTCCCGTTCAGATTCAATATTAAGATCATCACCGAGCTGTATCTCACGCTTGCTGCCATCTTCTTGAGTAATCATTAAGCCTTTTGACCTGATGATTTCAATTGACTTTTCATAAGACAGACGCTCAAAGGGTGGCGCGATATTTTTCAGTTCAGCAGTATCACGTTTTAGATACGTTAGTTCCTCTGTTCTTTCCCTGACCGTGTTTTGGATCACATACGAAATAAGCTGTTCCTGTACTTTCAAAAGGTCTTCAAGAGTTACCCATGGTGCCTCAGCTTCCAGGTGAGAAAACTCTGCAAGGTGTCTGACAGTTCTAGATCTTTCTGCACGAAATGAAGGAGTAAGACTCCATACGGGTCCAAGTGAAAAAATCATCGCTTCCAAATATAACTGCGCACTCTGCGACAAGTAAGCTTCTTCATCGAAATATTTCAGCTTAAAGAGCGTGGAGCCCCCTTCTACTGCGCCTTTGACAATGACCGGTGCAGTCACTTCCATCCAGTTGTTTTCTACAAACCAACGCCGGGCATAGTCAAGAACGGTTGCCCGTATTTTCGCTATTGCGATCATCTTGCGCATGCGCATTGCTAGATGCCGCTTGTCAAGCAACAGTTCTTCACTTTGATACTCACCTATAGGATAATCTGATCCTGCAATATTGTATATCCTGAGATAATTTCCCTTTATCTCATATCCTCCCTCTGGAGCTCTTGTGTCTTGGCTTACAATTCCTGTCACCTCAATTGAAGATTCTATAGTAAGTTGGGTTGCCTTTTCAACAGGGAAGACGCATTGGATCACTCCCCCTCTATCATCTCGTACAAGCACAAACGCATTCTCTTTTTGTTTCCTTAAACGATACACCCAGCCCCTAATCATAACTTCCCTGCCAATATAGTCTGACGACTTGACCTCGTTTGCTCTGAGAGGCATTGAGGTTAGGTTTCTTATCTAATTCTTAAGTTTATCCAGCTTAAAACTTGAACTATTGACCCTTTGTAGGAGAGGATAATGTCTGTATTATCTCGGGTTACCCCAGATGTGTTAATTTTGACAATACATCTGTTTCTGCTGGTCCAGTAAGAGATTTAAAGTAAAATCATGATCATCTGTAGGATTGTGAAGTTTTTATCATCAGGGCTGGTTCGGTGGCATGCAGCTGAATCTTCATCCGTTTTTATCAGCCAATAGCTATTCATCTAAATTGATGTTATAACTTTTCGCTAAAATTTTATAGTGTCTGCTAGTTCTTCAAGTTCCTTTTAGTATCCTTAAGGTCTTTGTTTAGTTATGGCTCTAGAATTAGTGGCTTCGAACTATGATCAAGATTTGTGTCGAGACCATTGATCATAACGAATTAATGTTGTTTATTGACATTATATCGCGACAAATGGGAAGCGGAGCCATCAGAGCAGCCGTCAAAAAACCAAAAGAAATTCAATGTTAAAATAGAGCCTTTAAGGAGAATAAAGAAGAGTTAAGTGACGATTGGAAAAAAGGAGAAGAATCAAAGACAAGTTGTCATCTCAAGGAGCGCTACCGATGGCATCATCAGCTATTCCAGGTCACTCCATCCCAACGAAGCGATCCTCATTCTGCAGGGCAAGACAACTCCTGAACTCATCATTATCGAAGGTCTTGTAATTCCGCCTTTTGCTTTAAGCGGACCATATTACTCGGGATATTCCAACTTTTACCTGCCATCTGATGCTTCATACATAGGCAGTGCTCACTCTCACCCAGGGGGTTCAAACAAACCATCGCTAGCGGATCTTAATAGAGGGTTTTATGGTGCCGTTTCAATCATAATCGCTTATCCTTATGAAGAGAGGACCATAGCAGCTTATGACAGGAATGGCAACAAATTGGAAATCAAGGTTACAGATCCCTTATGAACGAATTTATCCTTATGCCAAGCAAGCTTCTGATTTTCTAATTCAGATACCGTAGTCGCTACATTAAGGACAAAAGACGACCAATATCCCGCTTGTAGTTGTGAGTCTAAACTGCTAGGATCATATCGTATTATTTTCAGAATATCATACACGGATTGGAAATCGCGGGTTCGGTAGAACCCAGAACGATATCGGTTCGTTTAATGGACTATATTCAGAGATATAGTGGAACCAGCCTTAACTTTCTAAATTGTTACAAGCTAAGGTCACACGTAACAAAATTAGCAGCGTTAAGCAGAGTTGAGTCAGAAGCCCCATATCCTATATCTCGATCTTTATCAACAACCACTCTAGCCACCAAAACGATAAACTTTCTTTGCTCCCTTATGTTAATACAGCAATTCGCTAGTATCGAGGCGAGCTTTGAGAGGGATTATTTCTCAAGTTTATCCAGCTTAAAGCTTGAACTATTGCCTCATTGTAAGAGCAGGAAACACCTTTCTTGATTCTGTTGGTTCTTCCGTTGTTTAAATTAGTTGTTGGTTAGCCAGTTGGTAGCTCTGGTAATATGACAATAAATGTAAATCGATAAGAGCAAGCTAGCGCATTATACTATTGGCGGTAGTAGTAGTAGAATAGGAGCTATTATCTCTGCTCGCCATGACCTGTATTTGACTTGCTCCCAAACTCCCACAGGGATAGGTACAGGTCGCTACTACCGCCAGTCTCAATATACGTTATTGTCCTATTCTTGACATCATTTATACATTTTTCCTTCTAGAAGCTATTTATTTAATATAAATTATTTAGATGAGGATTGGTTGTAAGGAGCTACAATCCTTCCCACCACGAAATATCGTAGAATGGTTTCAGCAGAATTATCTAGAGAGTACGACATGCAAGAAGAAGTTACAAGCCGAGCAGAAGAAATCTTTCGACGAATTCCCGTACAGCGTACACCCAGAGAAGTAGTGCCCGTAAGGATTGACGAATAATAGCAATGAGGTAGATGGTGTCGCTTAGTAACTCTGTAGAGGAGTGGCGGAGATTAATGAACAGTTATCGGAGTTTCCAGTCAACCCCATCACAAAGGATTTCCATAATCATAAATATTGCATCGTCATAAAAGATTTCGAGCCACATAGATCCGTATAGATTACTTGAGACTACGGGATCACTATGGGCAAGGAATATCAAAGTATCTCTAATTATCAAGAGAAGATACGTGTGCTATGCCAGGTGCAATTGGACAGGATTTGAGCGACCGAAGTAACTGCCACTATTATTTTGCGGTTTGCGAGTCATGCTTTCTGATTGCTACGATTTTGGAATCACATGAGGACTGTAATAATATTGCGTATTGCCCTAGATGTCTTGAAAAGGAAAAGTTATCTCTTATTCCACTTAGTCCTAACGAAATATATGCACTGTCACATTAAATTCCACTTGCTCTGTGGAGTTGATATTGAACCCTTGATTACATCGTGAGAGTTCACTCTTCACATATAACACTGGGGTAATGACAATCAGCTATAATTCTTACTGTGACTTGGTTTCAGTAGCGAATGCAGAGCTGAAAATTCTTAAGTTTATCCAGCTTGTGCAGTCCTTATACCATAATTCTTGCATGTGTTTACAAAGGTGACAAGATTCCTAATGCCCTTCACACATATTCTATAGGCGATTTTGTGATAATATTGTGACAATTTTAATTTTCATTATGTATGATTTGTTCTAACCACAACATTGTTGCCCAATGCTCTCTTACCATTGCCCGGAGCTTAGGATACTTCCTCAAAGCCCAATAGTACGCTTCTCTTGCTAGCTTGTCAGCTTCCCTATTTTCATCACGCTTTACCCATTCAAACCTTATATTATCAGGAGCGAACTTTGATCGTAAGACAATAGCTTTATCATACAGTGAACTGATTCTTGCAGCCCTTGGACTGTAATCACTACTCTTTAGCTTTCTCATTATTAGTTGACTGTCGCCTCTCACTAGGATTTCATAGTCAGTGCTACCGTTAGCACAGCCTTTTTGTACCAGCCATTCCATAGCCCTTATTGCACTGCCATATTCAGCAGTATTACTATTGGCTTGAGGGGAAAAAGGTTTAACTGAAGGAACTAAGCCATACTCTCTATACGACAGCGTAGCCTGCTCATTTTTTACTATAAAACCATAGCATGGAATGCCAGCGGGATTTGTTGGTTCACACAAACCATCAAAATTAACAAATAGCTTTCTCCTTGCAGTCATTGTTAATCTTCTCCAATAGCAAGTTCTCTCTCTTTAAGTCCTCCCCAATCAACGATGTATATATTGTGTATATCCCATATAGTCGCAATAAATACAAATATGCGAAAGTTGGGTGTCTTTAGTATCAAGTAAAGAGAAAAATGAAACGTTATTTTCAACATTAAGCAAGAATGTATGGCAAATTTTTCACGTTCACGTTGTCATGGCATGACAACATATAGTTTCAACTAACCTTAATTTTATGAATTCAAAAATGATCAAAAAATGATCAGTGTGCCTGTAAGTATAGTTCTATCTATTTGTTCTTCTCTTCTGTCTTCTATCGTAAATTACTGTATCTCCAATTTTGCGATAAACCAATATACCATGCAACTCTTTGCCACAACCACAGGTAAGCATCCTAATGTCATGTATATTACGGTAGCCACAATTATCACAATGAAATGAGTAAAGTTCTAGGATCTTTTCTTTGTTTCTTCTGCCAAAGTCGCTTCCAACGTCTCTTTTTAGTTTATCATAAACATCATCTACGTGTGACAGAGTGTATCTATCATAGAAATTATAGCAGGAATCCTTTAACACTTTACCCCTATCGACAACCAGAATCACTTATTTCATGATTTTGATAGTATCGTCATACAGCATTGGCTTGGCAAGCCCTAGTTCAATTATGCATATGTTGTATAGGTCTAGCAGATCCTAACATAAGAAGCACATAAACTCACAGGGTCTGGTCCAACGGTAGAATGAGCAGCGAAGGAAATAATCGAATATTCGCATGTATCCTTTAAATCTATAGTGTTCTCTCCGTATTTGATGAGAACTACAACTATAGCAGCATTCGTTGCGGCTTTTGCAATCATAGGCGGAAGCTTTGGCATTGCAGCTCCAGTAATGGCACAGATGCAAGGAGGAAATACTGAGACGACTCCCGAAATGTCGATGGATATGGGAGGAGGCGACATGATGAGCATGATGCATGAAATGATGGCAAACCACAAGTGGGGTATGATTTCTAGCATCAATAATGACGGAGAGGCAGATTGGATTCTTTCCGGCCACTGGATGATGGAAATGGCTCCTCAGAACGATACTGCCACATCTAATGCTACGGGTATGATCAGTAATATTGCAGGGTTCAATGCGATACTTAACATGGTAATGCTTGATGGCTCAGCTATGCATAATCATGAAATATCCAACTTCACTCAAACCGGAGACCCGACATTTGATAGCGGCACGAACACTACTACAATAACTGGTACAATCACCATTACAATGCGCGAAGGCCCAGTCCACGATGTGCCGACAACAATACAGATAGCACAGGACCAAGTGATAGCAATATCGCCCGAAGCGGCTGCACTTGAAAATCACTTTGGACCCGATCCAATCTATGGAATAGTGGTGACTCCAGAAATGATAGAAGAGATGATGATGAGATATGGAGAGAAGATGAACACGATGAATATGACAGGCACGAGTGGTAGGATGCAAGGACCAATGGATGGCGACATGATGATGAATAGCAGCGGAGGCATGTAAAAAAAGTAGAACACAACACATCAGTTAATTTCTGAGTAAATGTGTAGGCAATTCTACCCCATTATTTTTTGTTTATTTTTTGTAATTTCTATCGCAAGCCTTGATTATGACTCATCTTATGACTGATGGAGGGCGAGGTGAATTGCAAGAGTTAAAGTCTACAATAGATGGCTTGCCATAGCCCGTTTGTGGGGTGTTTTTGCAAATTTATGATTGATGAATATACTCACTCTATATCTCACAGGAATTGTTATCAAAACCGCAAACAGCTCTCTACAACAATAATAGTTCTAGGAGAAAGGTCTAAACCCCTGCCAAATATGCAAGCCTTAAAATATTCTACTAACTTTTCCTCGTCCTTACATCACGTCGACTAAGAAACACCAACGAAGTTAATGGAAAAAACTGTAGAAGAAATAGTTTCATACAAAGTGAAATCATCTTGAAGAATCGTACGAAAAAAGAAACGTTGCATGCGAATGAGCAGAAATTTTTACTGCCTGCGAACTACGTATTTGATTGCTCTTGCCACTAGTATCGCCGATGTTCCAGCTGCAGCTATTACAAAAGCAACAGTGCTTAATGGTAACAATACATTCAGTGCACCCAGTGCAATTGCTAGAATTGCAGAAGTTGCAACTAAAAGAATGGCTAGCAATTTGCTGTCGACCCTTCTATTCTTGCTTGCAATGTAGGCAACAGGTCCAAGATAAACAGCTCCAACCAGCATACTTGATGTTGCTCCTGCAAAAATTGCGCCTACCTCGCCGCCTCCTACTGCGGTATAAGCGCGTTCTGCAGCCGTCAATATTCCAAATAGCGGATACAATGCTACCTTGACGGTTGCCTGTAGCCAGGGCTGCTCTCTCTCATATTCTGCAACCTGCGGGCTAAATGAATAATAGATATTGTTGAAGACCTCCATGAATGCACTACCAGATGCTGTCGACAAGATGTAGTGGTCACGGAAGTGGCGCAAGTACTGCACTTGAGGTGCTAGCTCGGAGCCAAAGGCAGCTGTTGCGATAAGACACTGGGATTGTGTTGGCTGCGGCTGTAGATTTGCATCGCCAGTTCCTTGTTGTACTACTAGGTCTATCCTACTGCTTTCGGCCTGACCGTTGATGTTATTTGCAGCCAGTGTGACCGTTCCCGCCTTTGAGAAGATGTAATCATAAGAATACGTGCCAAAGTCAGATGACATATGTGTGTTATGAATCTCACTGCCATTCTGTAGTAAGACAAGATCAAACGATGATCCCCTAACGAGGTCGCCTGTTGCCGGATCTTGTATGTTCATGACAAACGTTGTTGGAACGTCTGTTTCAATTATGTCCGGACCCCACGACAGCTGGAAAAGGAACTTTTCTCCTGGGAGCGACAGTATGTCAAGTGGGAATTTAGGTTTCTCTGCTGGTGCAAGTGTAAATTCTGCAATTTCCCTGTCACTTATTGTATCCTCAATACGGTGCAACATGGCGTTGTTGATTACAAAATGTACGATCCGGTTCTGCTCAGAGCTGTAATCGTCAATAACTACAGCTTGCGCCTCAAGCTCCCTACCGTTCAGTGTTCCACGATAGCTATTCGTCTGCAACTCTTCAATAGTCTTTGGGAATTGAACTTCGGTGTGGAGCACAGGCACTTGATCTACATAGTTGTGCTCCCACGTAAAGGGCATTTCAAACTTTATGGTGTTGTTCGAATAGTTGAAGTTGGTAATTTCGTCATAATATGACCTTACCAGCATTTGTTCTTCACTCTGTGCGGTTTGTACATCAAATATGTACGAGCTTCCGATGCTGACATAAAGATCAAATTTTTGCTCAGTCTGCAGTGTAAGCCCAGGACTGCTATTCTCAATAATCACTACAATATGATACAGGCCGCCTTCTGTAAGTATTCTGCTCCGCACTTCAACGGGAGATCTCTGGCTCACATCTACCTGCGTGCTTGGGTTAGCTTGGCCATTTACCTCCCAGCCTTGTATATCTCTGTCAGGGATCAGATTTACACTGACAACACCGTCAGAAGATCTGAATCGCTGATCAAGCAGAACTTCGTCATTCAATTGAACGGATATTCTAAAGTCAGTACCTGGAAGAGTAGAGTTACGTGCCACATCACCCTCCAGGGCTCTCACCACAAAGGTGGGTTTGCTGCTAGGAACCTGATCGATAAAAGTGGGAGATAATGATGCTTCTACTGAAACCTGCTTATCAGAAATGACAATAGATGGAGAGATGTCAGTTCCCAGCCCATGTCCATATGCAATAATCATGGAAGAAAAGATAACAATAAACAACAAGGTTAGCGAAACAGAACATCGCTTCAAAGTTATGTACATAGTGGAGGCACATACAAATTGAAAGCAATCACTATATAAAGCACTAAGCCGAGCAGAGAAAAACAAGAGAATAAGAGATCTCGATTATATTTCGAATTCGCAATATGAAATATATTTATCATATCTAAATTCTGCGATTCGTATTTCGCAAATCTTTCAACATTTGCTCAGAGATGCATTCTACTGTCTATTAGTAGCTTATGATTGGGACATTCATTTAATTCAATAGCGTCTATTGTTTGCTAAGCTGCGTTTAAGCACATTCCAAAGCAATGAAAGGTAACTATTCCAAATCTCAGCATAGTTCTTAAGATCCTGCCCTGCTATTTATAGCGGTTTTTATACATGTGATTGTCATAATATTATAGAAGCGTAGTGATTAAAGTAGAGACCGTGTTAGCAGATAATAGCGGGCTACTTCTCCCCTTCTGCCCAGAAGATCCGCATATTTTGTGACCGCTAACACAGTCTTCTTTAGTAGACTAAAGAATGTGATACTTATGCATTATTGCACTTGAGCAGAGTTATTTCATATTCTTCATTTAAAATAATGTTACCCAGTATAACTAGACGTTGCTTCAGATACGCTTTAAGACTCATTCCAATGTTATGACGTTCATACTTGTTTGCTTTTCTGCTGCTTGATATGTAGTGTCTATAAAATGATGGTCACAGGGGTGATATTACCACAATTCGATGCGAAAGGGGGTGTCCGCAAGCACTCATCATGGTAATGGCAGTATCAAATAGCAGAATGAAAAGAATGACGGAAAGATGTGAAGACATGAGCCAAATGTCAAATCTACCAAAGCAACAAATAGCCTTTCATCTTTGGTATATGCTAGTTATGAAATGTGCATGTTGTGGCGGAGACATGCTGACTGAGAAGGATATTGGCAACTCAGTATTATACAAGTGTGCAGATTGCGGATTAAGCGACACAAGAATAAAGAAGGAGCAGGGGAAAGGAGCAGATAGTAGCTAAATGACGTGTAACAGCTTTAGGCAATTGATATCGACTGTAACAACATTGCATATGGCGGGTAATTGAAGGTAAGCTATGTCGCACACAGTCAGGCATTAATAGAAGAAGTTAGGCAAATAGCATAACCGCATCCTTACATCATTACTTTTAACTTATTAAACTAGCTTAAAAAGAGCAAATAAAATGAACATCACTTTGGAAGTACTAGATTAGTCAAAAGCATATCATCAAAATATTAAAAATGATTCATTAAACTATAAGAACAATATTTTGAGTCTACTGCTACACTAGTAAAAGAAGGTGGGCTTCCAACAAATAAATAATATAGTTTGTTTAAAAAGAAACCTGCAGAATTTTGCTTTTTCTAGACAGCTACTCACAGATCAAACATATCAAGGAAGAGTCTTCACTATTACGATAACTTACACTTACTAGCTTTCTATTACACTTTGAACATCTATTTCGATTCCTTGTGCGACTGTTACGGGTCCTAATTCGCAGCTTCTTACCACAGCAGAAACAGTGATTTTTCTCATCAGAACGGAAGAAAATAGCGCATTTTGGACAATACTTCATGCCCTTATCATAGAGGCTGCCATTGTGGCCTCGAACAGCGACTCTTTCGCACAGATTTCGACAAGGAGCCAAATTAGTTAATCTGCCAAGTTCCCAGGGATGGCAGATAAATAGCGGCCAGCACTGTAGAGAGAGGGGGAGGGTAATGGGGAAGGCCGTAAGAAATGCTTGTTTTATGAGTTGACTATAATATTATCACCGTTACTCAATCTCTTCCTATACGGCTCATGGTCTGTATTGTAGAGGTTCCTCTCAGCGATGCCTTGATCATTCATCTCTGTCACTTCTATTGTTCCAGAATATACAATTTCCACAAGATTATTGTCCGTTGCAATACCACCTTCTGCTATTGAGGCATTATCAAAATCCCGGTCAACTATTATGATACTTGAATTTCGGATGAGCAAATATTGGCTAGATGTTATATTAGAAAACAAGATGTTCTCTAAGATATTATCATAACTTCTTGTTGCATTAATACCTGTGGGAGAGCTCAAGATAGTATTATTATAGACCAAATTGTTCATTGTCAAGCCATCATCCGGTTCTGAGGGATTAAACAACAGTATTCCTTCAGAAGTTGCTGCTTCAATTGTATTGTTATGAATCTGGTTATTTGATGATTCTGATATTATTATTCCGCTGGTTGCATTCTTAACTTGGTTATCTCTTGCGATTGAATCAGTCATATTTCTTGAGAAGAATATGCCAGCTCTCATGTTGTCCTCTACTCTATTTCCCTCAATGAGGATATTATTACAATTAACTGAACAGATTATGCCAATGTTGTTGTGATGTACCCAATTATTCGTAATATCGATATCATGACTTTTACTATGAGGATCGACAGCATAGTTTAAGTTGTTATAATATTCATTTCCATCAATTGTGATGTTGTATGCGCCTGTAGAGTAAAATGCTCTCCACATATGATGAAATTTATTATTTCTTATCTCCATATCGTGTGTAGGCCCATATCCAAAACGTGAGGTACCGTTTCCACCGAAAAGATCAAACCCTCTTCTTCCCATTTCATTATATCCAAGATATGCAAATTCCGAATTATTTATTTCAGAACCTTTGCTTGCAACAAATTGCATGTATCCTCTACCAATAGAGCCGCTCCCGTCCTGTTGAACGACAGCGTTAGAAGAAGTGTTCCAAGACGTTATTTTTACCCCCTCTATCAGTATTCTGCCATGAACTATTATTCCATTTGCACCAGCAATCATCAGGTACTGAACGCCATCACTTGAAGTCATATCAAAACTTGAACCATCAGCTATTCTTAAGTTAGCTTTTAGAAGATACTCTCCATCTTTTTCAAGTTTTTCAAGTATTGATGGGTCATGTATTGTGCTAATAAGATCTCCAAAAGATGCATAGTCGCAGTCAATAGTAATGGTGTTTTCTGCTGCCTCATAGTATATACATCGTATTCCTTCATCATTCTCAAGGAAGGGTAGTTGTTGATAAGATATGCCGGTCATAGAGAAAAAGAGAACTGCGACTGTAATAGTGACAAAATATCGTTTACGAATAATCATCATAATGTTCTTCTTTTTA
>DATCWI010000052.1:0-23069 GCA_036566425.1 Nitrososphaera sp. | reverse complement strand
CTACGTCTGCGGTTTGTGTGTCGTCCTGTGCTAGTGCTGGGATTACGCCCATGCTCGATGCAGCCACAATGGCTGTCATGACTACCATTTTTGGTGAAATCATTGCATTATTCCCAAAGGCGCTATATTTTATAAAAGTTTCTCAAGAAAATTCTCCGTTCATCAATTTGAACTTGATCCTGTGATTTAAGACCATTAAGGATATATATTACCTCGTAACGAGGAGTCTTCATATTAGCATTTTCCTATTTTAGAATTTATAACTCATTGTTAATTATAGAGGTCATGTAGAATTATCTAGTTGTCTGAATATATGGTCTCGGCTTACTCTAATCTTTCTTATTACCATAATATACACGCTCATTTTCTCGCAGACGAACATAGTATAATAATTAAAATCCGGAATTTACAGTAAGAAATCTTTATGGATTCGCATCTTGTTGGCCTAATACACGAGATACCTTTCTTTTGGTACTCACACACAGGTTCTGCACAAAAGACGCAGCAGTATAGCATCATAGTGAAAAGCTAAGACAATAATGTGGGCTGCCTCATATTGCCGCTACTTCGAAGAATTGCTGCCAAAATCTCCTATATCCACAAAAAATATATGAATTGAAATGCATCCATCTTCTATCGATTATAATGAAGAAATCTAGAGTAGATACTGCTTCTGTCAAGTCCAAAGCAGCGGTAGCTCCAAAGCCCAACCCAAGATGGGGCAGAGAAGAGGAAACAGAGATATTTGCTAAAAATGTAAGGCTATTTAGACAAGGCAAGATTTCAGATGATGACTTTCGACGTTTTAGATTGCAACATGGAGCCTACGGATCACGTCTTCGAATGGATTATAGCATGGTCAGAATAAAAGTACCTGGCGGCGAAATAACACCGGAACAGCTTGAGAAAATAGCAAGCCTCTCTGAGGCATTTTCAATAGGCTCTGCTCACGTTTCGACCCGTCAGAATATTCAGCTACACTGGGTTCAGCTAGAAGATGTCAGTGAAGTCATGAGGGGCCTAGTTGAGGTAGGCCTCACAACCAGAGAAGCGTGTGGCAACACTGTCAGAAACGTTATGTGCAGCCATTTCGCAGGCGTATGCCCAAGCGAAGCATTTGATGCTACTCCATATGCTAAGGCGATTGCGAGATTCTTATTGCGAAATCCTATGTGCCAAAACCTACCACGCAAGTTCAAAATAAACTTCTCGTGCTGCGATAGCCATGGTCTGGTCAGGATAGCAGATATCGGACTTGTGCCAGCAATAAAAAAGGTGTCATCATCTTTATCTTCTTCTTCTTCTCCTCCTCCTTCATCGCCATCAACTCAGAAGACTACCGAAGAAGAAAATGAGAGAAGCGATACGATCAGAGGATTCAAGATTTACCTTGGCGGTGGACTAGGGGCTGCCTCTTTTATAGGGCATTTGCTTGAAGACTTCACTCCTGAATACAGGGTACTTGCGACATGCATGGCAACAATTAGGTTGTTTGATAGACATGGCAATCGTGAAAACATGGCAAGGAACAGAATGCGATATCTAGTACACGAGATGGGCTGGGAGAAATTCCAAAGGATGGCCCTCAAAGAGCGCTCGATAGTAGAAATGACAACTTCATATTCGACAGAGCAACTCTTTGATGTTAAATCTCATGAGGAGATGAGGTTGCTGCCAAAGGCGACAGGGGGGAGGAGGATGATGACGACTACAAAATTGCCAATGCTGAATGGGAATATTACAAAGGACAACCCAGGATTTGAGCGGTGGCTCCATACTAATGCCGTTACTCAAAAACAGGAAGGATACTCAACTGTATTTATTACTCTAGGAGCTGGAGATATTACAGCAAGCCAGCTACGAGTACTTGCTTCGGCAATTCGCGACTATTCTGCAGAAGGTGTGGCTAGGAACACACCACAACAGAACTTTGCCCTGCGCTATGTGCGGGAAACAGACCTTCCAAACCTTTATGAAAGGCTTACATCAGCGGGCCTTGCAAACCCCGGTGCCCTGACTATTGCATCTGCTGTTGGTTGCTCTGGGACGACATCATGTAACCTTGCAATCACTAATTCACACAGACTTGCAAAGGAAGTTCAGCGCAAGTTCCTAGAGCTAGGGCTCGATACTGATGATTCCTTGCGAGATGCAACCATCAAGATAAGCGGCTGTCCCAACTCCTGCGGTCAGCACGAAATTGCAACCATTGGATTCTTTGGCGGTGCGACAAGAATGAACAACACTATGACCCCAACGTACACTATGTTGTTTGGAGGTAGTGCAGGCGAGGCGGGTGAGCTAGGAAGGGCTATAATGCGGGTGCCAGCAAAGAAGGTAATTGACACGACTTTGAAGATAATAGAGTTGTACAAGAATGAAAGAGGAGTTCAAGTTGCAGTAGCCACATCTCCTTCTGCTTCAGAGAGTCGGGGCGGTGGTGATAAAGATGATGACGCAGAGGATAAGAGCGGTCATTATGAAACGTTGCACCAGTGGATTATCCGCTTGGTAAAAGGCCAGGGATCTGGAAGCGTCAAGAACATCGAAGATATGAAAGCAGCACTTTCAGAGGTGACACAGCTGCCTTCACCGGAGGATAATTCCGATGCTTATCAAGATTATGGCAGTGATTCACGCTTTAGTGCCAAGACTGCCAGAGGAGAATGCGCTGCTTGACGACAACAGCAACAACAAACACAGCGTCATCGTCATCGGTTGCTGCAAGAAAGAAAAAAGAAGCCAAAGTTTCAGGTGAAGAAGAAGAGCAATTCAAGCTTCCAGCAGTAGTATGCGACGTCGATACCCTGAGGTCGCTCATACGAAGAAAGAAATCAGTCCGTATAGTCGATGTACGCAAGGCCGAAGACTACCAAAGAGAGCACATACCTACTGCCGTTTCATTGCCCCTTGCACGAGTTCTTGAAAATGATCAACCCGAGAAAATAGTGTCATTTTTAGAAGAGCTTGGCATATCTGACACTACTCCAGTGGTGGTATATGACGATACATTTGGCGCGCTTGCAGCCAGAGTAGCTTGGACGTTTCAATATGTTGGCCACGACAATACTGCACTTTTAGAGATGACATTTAAGCAGTGGAAGGAGATTGGTCTTGAAACTGAAAAGCAACAACGCAGTTTTCCAAAGGCAAGGCATTCACTCAACATTAGACAGGACATTTATGTTGATGCTACATACGTTGAGGCTGCTGCAGCAACAACAACAACAACCAACTCGAAGCCAAACACATTGCTTGTCGATTCAAGGGAACGATTGAACTATCTGACAGAGCATATACCAGGTGCAAGAAACATACCTTATACGATGGTCGGGTCACAAGATAGTATACTGCGCAAGGCAGAAGAATTAAAGCGGCTCATTGAGAACCGCGGCATAACAAATGATTCTGAGATAATTACGTATTGTGGGAGTGTTGGTACGCTTTCAGGCTTAACATATTACGCACTTAAGCTGGCTGGTTTCAAGAACGTAAAGCTGTACCCAAAGTCATTTAAAGAGTGGAAGGCCTTGGGCAAGCCAAAAGAAGAGTTCAAAGATGCCAACTACTGGGATCTTTCTGCAGAATGACGACACTGTATGCCTAAAAGACTCATAGTTTGTCTCACAGGGATGCCAGGAGCAGGCAAGTCCTCAGTCGCATCTTTCCTTAAGGAAAAGGGCTTTTTGGTTGTGACGATGGGCGATGTAATAAGAGAAGAGGCAAGCAGGCAAGGACTTGAGCCGACCGACATCAACCTCGGCAAAATGATGCTCAAACTAAGGCAGGATTTGGGGCCAGGGGCTGTTGGCCAAATCGTACTACAAAAGCTGGCAAGAGAAGAACGCAGCAACTCTAACAATGCAGTAGTAATAGATGGTATACGCAGTATAGCAGAGGTTGAAATTTTAAAGAAGGCTGGACACGTAAGACTTCTTGCAATCCATGCATCACAGGACACTCGACTTAAGCATTTAAGAAAAAGAGGCAGAGCAGATGCACCTTTGGATGGGGATGAATTTACAGGAAGAGACAAGCGTGAACTCTCAGTAGGAGTTAGTGAGGCAATTGCACTTGCAAATGAAATGATATCTAACAACGATCTGACACTAGAGCAACTAAAGCAGCGAGCCTATGACATTGTTAAAGAATGGCTTGAGGAAATAAAGTAGTGAATAAGAAGGGTTGAGAAAGCTCAATATTACCTCGCAAATAGATCTGAAAGTTGAGGCGACCGTAAACCCGTCGGAGCACACACAAAAAGTTATTGATGCGATTGCAAATATATTCCCCAGATGTTCGTCAGAGGTATCTTTTAGAAGCAGAGTTGTAGGCAGAGCAGTTGGATGCGATTCTCTCTCTATATTGTACGAGCAGATACGCTCAAGGTCTGCAATGGGTGTGCTAAGGAGAATGCTCCTCGACAACAGGGCAGGCGATAGCACATGGTTTTTGCTCAACAAGCAGGCTGCCACATCAGGCATTGCAGTGGTAATTGAGGATGAGCAGGAATCACCACTTGGACCAATTAGAGTTACGATAAGCTGTGAAGAGCTAGATACCCTAATTGATTGGCTAGTTCCCGAGCTATAGCCATAGCCATTGCACGAGGAAAGCTTCTTTTACCCCCATCAGTATAGGGCTCCATGGCAACAGAGGCATATTGCGTAAAATGTAAAGCCAAGAGAACTATGAAGGATGAGAAAAAAGTTACCATGAAAAACGGAAAGCCGGCCACTCAAGGCATCTGCACCGTATGCGGGACAAAGATGTTCAAGATAGGAGGCAAATGACGTTTTTCTTTTTCATTTTTTGTTTTTGAACTTGTTTATCCCTTTGAAAGAAATTAAGGCATAATATATACCTGTAGCTGTAAAAATGATCTTGTAACTGTTTAATGATGATGATGATAATGATAAAGATAACGGGCCTAACCAAGAAGTATGGCAATCACATTGCAGTGAATAACCTCACACTTGACATTTATGAAAATGAAGTTTTTGGACTATTGGGGTCAAATGGGGCCGGCAAGACAACCACCATACACATGCTTGCTACACTGTTGAAGCCATCCTCGGGTAGCGCTACTGTTAATGGCTATGACATTGCCAGCCAGCCTTCGAAGGTGCGCTCAAATATTGGAATTGTTTTTCAGGCTCCAAGCAGCGATGATATGCTCACGGGGTACGAAAATTTACAACTTCATTCCATGCTCTATAGTATTCCGCGCCACGCAAGGAAGCAAAGAATAGACGAAGTGCTCAACCTGGTCGGACTAACTGAGCGCATGCACGACCAAGTCAAGACGTATTCTGGCGGCATGCGGAGACGCTTGGAAATCGCACGGGGATTACTTCACAAACCAAAGGTGATATTCCTTGATGAGCCTACCCTAGGGCTCGACCCGGCAAGTAGGGAGACTATGTGGAAGTACATTCAGCGTCTTGTAAAAGAGGAAAAGATGACTGTAATCTTGACGACACATTACATGGAAGAAGCCGACATGCTTTGTGACAGAATTGCTATTATTGACAAGGGGCGAATAGTAGCCCTTGACACACCCAAAGGTTTGAAGGCAGGGCTTGGAGGAGATATCATCAGGATAAAGACTCACTACAATCCAGATAAAATTACTCGCCTTGACTTTGTTCGCAAGGTCGAGCAGAGCGATGGATTTTTGGTAGTATCCGTAAACAATGCCAAGCGAGACTTACCTATGCTTCTGCGGCATGTCGAGGCAGAGATAGCAGAATCTGCTAGTCCCACGCTCAATGACGTGTTCATACATTTGACTGGTCGCAACATCAAAGAAGAGGCTGAAGGAGGTTTTGCAGAGAGATATGCAAAGTATGATTAGTATACAGTATCATTTTGCTAAGGTGTATGCATTATGGCTCCGCGAATTCAAGGTTTTTTTGCGGGAGCGGAGCCGGCTTGTGGCTTCAACCTTTACCCCCATCCTATGGCTATTTGTCATTGGTTCAGGATTAGGTTCTGCATCACCTTCTGAGCTGCCACCAGGCATTGACTATCAACAATTCATTTTCCCAGGTATTGTGAGTATGTCCATAATATTTACATCAGTGTTTTATGGGTCGTATATAATATGGGATCGCAAATTTGATTTTTTGAAAAGTGTGATGGTGGCACCAGTCAGCAGGGCCACAGTATTTGTAGGCAAAACGCTCGGCGGCATGACTAACTCACTTATTCAAGCTGCAATACTTCTTGCGATTGGAGCCGCAATTGGAATACCGTTTACTCCACTTTCGCTTGTGCAAGCTGCAGCGGTAGTGCTGTTGATGTCATTTGGTCTCACATCTCTTGGACTAGCCCTTGGTAGCTATATGCACAGCCTTGAGGGTTTCCAGATGATCGTAAGCTTTGTCGCATTTCCTCTATTCTTTCTGTCAGGTGCTCTCTTTCCAATCGACAAGCTGCCAGAATGGCTTTCAGTTCTGACCGCGCTAAATCCTGCGACATACGGGGTAGATGCATTGAGGAATCTGATGCTTGGTACTGGAAGCTATGGAGTTGAGGTTGATCTGGCAATTCTGGTAGGTTATACTGCTGTACTTGGAGCGTTTGGTGTATATTCTTTTGGCAAGATGAAGGCTGTTTGATTGATATATAGATATTATTGTGATGATGAGGATGATGATGATGACGACCGTTCGTCGTTTCTTCTACGAATATTCAATATGCTGCTAATAAGAGCTTGTACCAGGTGGTACAAATTTTACAGTATATAAGAGGTTATAACAACCAAGGAAAGCGAGGGGTCGTCGTCTAGCTTGGCAGGATGTCAGCCTGGGGCGCTGGAGGTCGTGGGTTCGAATCCCACCGACCCCATTTTTATAATGGGTTAACATAGTGTTTTGGTTGGGTCTGCGATATATAGACAGGCTTGAGATAATGGAGGTCTCGATAAGAGACAGTGGTATATATCTCTCTCATCATAGTTCACTTTTTGCTAATGCTTTCTCCTCAGTGAATTGCGTACTATCAAAGGATAATCCAATTATTCACATATGATCAGTATTCTTCATACATCCTAATTAGATCTTGTAGAATACCTATTCTTCCCTCGTGTTCAATATGGAAAAACGCTCAATCTAATCATATATCCTCTTTAGATGATGCTTCTTTTCAGTCAGTCAATTTTGCTTGTTTTAGAAATCGCAGAATTTTGTCCATGATTATGCTTTCATGGTCAAGCTGCCATGTCAAATGACAGTGTTGGAACAGCCAAATTTGGATGGTCTAGCGGAATGCCGGCCCTCTTTACCCTCTTGTACAGTGAAAAATGTGTAAATCACGTCTCCAAATTTTGATTCATAGTCTTCTCTTGTTTTCATGCGAAGAACGTTTTTCATTATATTGTTTTGAAGCTCTTCTTCGTTTAGCAGAGGAACAATTCCTTCCCGCAATTTGTAGGCAATCAATGTTCCCATATTGTTGGCAATGCCAGCAAATCTAATCGATTTATCAAGCTGCAGTACGTGGTTGCAAATCTCTTTTGCATAGGCGTACGGAGTTGAAGAAGAAGAAGAGGAGGAGGAGGAGGAGGACATGGAAAATTCTTCATCTATTAATGTTTCAGATGACTTAATTGAATTTCCTATACTATGAGAGTTTATTATCTGCAAAAAAATAGAGGATATATAATGTAGACACAGTAGGTGCGTATAGCAAGTCTTCCTACAATATAGGGCAAACGTAAATTATAACTTCGCATCATGCAGAACAATCATCCCTAAAGTATACACACAATAACTTCTAGTAATTATTGAATTCGTTTTTGATATAATGGCTGAGCAAACGATAATTGATAGCCATCTGGTTCACGAATATGAAAGAACCTTTCTCCCCACGAAGCATCAATAGGTTCATTTTCAAATATAATAGACTTAGTGACGTGCTCGTTGTGTTTCATATACGAATAAAGTTCGTCCACGTTTTCAACATGAAATATTATCCTTCCAAAATCTTCACTTCCTTTAATTTTTCCTAAGGTAGACTCATTGCAAGAGTCTTCAGAGCTTCTGCGATGATCTTCTGTGAGGTATATATTTAGGTATGTTTCAGTTGTTGGTGCCTTGCTTTCTTTGCCCTATTTCAAATGTTGTGAAACGATCCGAAGGATTTCCTCTATACGTCAACCTAAAATCAGATATCTTTGAATAACTTTGTAATCAGAAAAATTAGTAGACTTCCATATCATATTTTTATGCTGTCGTCGTCAATTTAATACCGACACATATAACAAATAGTTGGCAGTACCAGATTACATGCCAAAGAGTCTTTGATTTATAATAGATTGTTGAGTCTATTATTTTTTTGAAGGTTTTTCTACGGGATTCCTCTGGAGCACAGGAAAGCAATTAACCTTACTATCCCTTCTTTTTGGGGAGGTATTAATATTATTATTATTATTCTAATTTGCATCTAGGACCTATTATGTATCAAAGTAGGATCGGGATGAGGATCAGGTCCTGATTCAAGGCGAGCCTAGACCGTATAAGTTAAGCAAGTTATCTATACATGCAATTGGATATAAGGAATTACATTGGTTTTGCTCTTGGGTCGTTCCTTCATTTTGTGATTCCTTTTTATCATCTTTCTCATCCACTGGTGATAGTTCTTCTTCTTCTATTTTGATTTTCAGCGTATCAGATGCAATTTGACCCTCAATGTCTGCAACAGTAAGAACAATTTTGTAGGTGCCAGCTTCATTAAATGTGGCCACAAGGGTTTGCTCATTGCTTTCTGCAATTTCATCGTCATCTATGTCCCAGCCAACAGTATAGGGTTTTGTCCCACCTGTTATATCCGCTTCAAACTCAAATGTGGCTGGCGCAATTCCTTCTGTGTCACTTGAATCGATTTCAACTTTCAGAACATCTGCTGCTGCTGCTTTCTCTTCTTCGGATGCTGCTTGTACCAACAATGCATTTAGTGAAGCTAATAGGGCTAGTTCTACTTCTGCTCCTGCCATTAACTCAAATGAGTCAAATACCTGTGCGACTGGCACTGGTGTAGGTAAAGTAGTAGTAATAGATGATGCTGTCATTGTTTCTGCAGCAATAGGTGAATTGCGTTCATAAAAGATGCCATATCCTGTTGTCATTCCCAAGTTGCGAGGGGTTAAATCAGTAGCAGTTGAAAGGAAATATCCTGTTCTTGTTTCATTTGGATCTAAATTCGTGCTGTATGTCATCTCTACTAGCTTGGCTGGAATTGTCCTTATTGCCCTGTTGTTCAATAATGAACTGGTAACGTCAATTGTTGTGTCCTTACTATCTACAATCCTAATATCACTATAGCCAACTTCCTGAAGCTTTAGCATTTGAAATGCAAGAATGGTGTCGGGTGAGATATTACTACCGTTGGTAGCTGTTACATTGTTGTCAGAGTCAAGTTCGAGTCTAGCACCCAAGTTAGGATATCGTAGAACATGTATTACCTCTTGAGCTCTCTGACAACTATTACTGTTGTCGCTAGTGCTGTTGCTAACAGTGGACGTGTTTCCGCCAGCGTCGACAAGTAGTGCACCTTGTTGTTGTTCTGCTGGACAGAACTGCGCAAGTAATCCATAGCCGCGTAATACTTCTGCTGCTAACGAAAAATCTGCATTATTCCTGTCCTGAATCATCCAGTCCTGCGGCACCTGTACTCTGAAACTATCGTTTGTACTTTGAAATGTCGTTGTTGATGTTCCATCTTCAACTGTCGCAGGTTCACTAGTAAGAAGTTGTTGCAAAAACAGCCGAAATAGTCCTCCTTGTTGTTGCTGATCTTGCTGATGTTGCTGATGTGCGTTGGTTATCTGGATGTTGGCAGCAAAAAGTATAACAGCTATTGCTGCTGTTGCAACTTTTAGCTTTAACAGCTCAAGCTTCACTGAGTTAGTTTCGTGGTAAAGTATTTATAGAGTGGGATAAGCCGTACTTATACTTTTTGCAAGTAATTTTCAATGTAGTGGCGACCACAAAACAATTTACTATCTGTTTTCACATGGCATTGTTATGAAGAACTTTGTATCGATGTCGGGCTTCTAGATGAATAAACGATGATGCAGGCGGCTGAGTTCAACTTTTTGTATGAGCAGTAGGCAGCCATTACACTAATACCTCAGACATCTCCATTATTCCTATCAGACGAGAGTCAAGCGCAAAAATCAGGGAAAAGTAGTACAAGGATCAACCTGGATCTGAAGATAATACCTCCACTACCAACAAATTACTTTCCCTCAGAACCCCTAAAATACGCTCAAATGCTGAAGGTGCTCTCTTGTGTGAACCTATTTAGCTTCTCATATATTTACTAAAACTAGCAAAAAAAGAATCCACTTTTTGAAGTGATGTCACTTCACGCCTGACGGATCCGCCACGACGAAAATTTTCAAAGCTGCTGCATGCTAAACTCATCTACGTGATAGGTTGGAATTACACCAACTCCGTCATTCTATAACGGGCCTAGTCCTCTGTGGAAGATGTCCATACTGGCGTAACTAGTCAAACATACACATATACACATATACCACCAAAAGAAGGAAACGCAAAGGATTAGTCTCTACAGACCCATCGCAAGCAAAGCTACCACAAAGGGCTTAACTATGTCACAAAATCCAAGTAAGACCAATTCTGCAAACAATGGAGAATTTTGGGGGTTGACAGGACTCTACAAGTTTCTAAGTGCCAATTGTCTAATACTTCCTTCAGCCTAAAAATATGAATATATTTACTGACGTCCATTATCTGATCTGCGAAATTTACAGTCTCATATCTCCTACACTTTGCCAAACTTGCCAGTCACCTTTGCAGTACAATATATATCTCCTCTCTAGAAAGGTTGTTTCTTTAGTAACCAAGGTCTTAACAACCTTGTAACTGAGGGCATTATTACATAAGTCATAAGCAGAACCATTATTGCCACACCTACAAATGTGCTCAGCAAGATTGGAAGGCCCACAGTTACTTGCTCCACCTGAGGGATCAAAATAGATGATAAGATAAAAATGATGCCAGTAACTACTATTGCCATCTTGTATCGAGGGGGCTGCTGCTGTTCCTCTATGGCTGTCGACACATTATCTATAACGGGGGTAAACCAAAATTCCAAGCCGGTCTGCTTCTCTACCTTTGCTTTGCCTTCGAGTACAGCCTTACCCCTCTCAATCCATTTCTTACGAATTTCTGAGTTTTCCCATTTTGCCAAGTTCTCAAAATTATCAAACCGGAGAATTATGACGTATTCTGGGCTTGATATGTTTGCGGGGCGAATTATGTTCACTCCCAAGTGGCCCTCAAATTTCATTGCTTCATGGATAAAATCATCGAGCCATCTTTCAAACTCCTCTGTCTTTCCCGCTTTTGCCCTTCTAGTAACGACAAGTGTGACTGGTCCTTCCTCTGCTTCTTTGTCATCTGTGGATCTCGTCCTATCATTGCCGTGTGGTGGACTGGCTATGCCCATACTCTATTGTATTACTGGATTTACCAATTCTTTAGAATTGTAGCCAAAAGTTGATCTTGTCCATCCTGCCGCTTTTATAATCTTCTAAGGCTTGCTCGATCTCGCTTTTTGGCTGTAACGTAAAGTGGACATATATACATTATCGGTGTCCTTGTTTTTATCACGGCATTGACATTCAGTGCCTTTCCAGCAATCACTTTTGCATTTACTTTGGCGTCTGGAATTTTTGCCACTGGAATTTTTGAGCTTGGTATCTCCTTATAATGCGGATTTATCATTTTGTCTCGCATGGGCAAATTTACCGAGAGCTGAAAGCCATGCATTCTACCGTCATCGCGAATAAATTCGTCCCCCGGTATTTCAGAATGTATTACGCCAGAGGTAGAGCAGTCAGTCATCCACTGAACATCACCTGGACCTAGCTTGCCGGTATGACCATTCGAATCTTTGTGTTGGAATATTCCTTCCAGCATATATGTTACAGTTTCAAAGCCTCTATGCGGAAGTTCTGGAGCCCCCTTGGCTTGTCCTGGACCATGGTCTGCAGGACCCATTTCATCAAGCAACAGAAAGGGATCAAACTCTGAAATGAAGTGAGTGGGAAAGGCTCTGTTTACGATAAGGTCTCCTCCTTCTGCAGTTCTAACGCTTTTAATTACTTTTAAGGTAGACCGGTCTTTGTCCGAGTTAATAGGCGAATTTAACTTATCTGCTAGATCATTTTTAGCCATAGCGTCTTGATCATTCTTGTCGTATTTAATTACGGTAGCAATACCTTACTTAGTAGGTCATGTGTACCGAACATAGTTAGCCCCGGATTTCCTACAACTAGCACGAACAGGGCGGTGTGAAGAGTGTTCGTACCATTGAATATTAGAAAAAATACAATCATAGCCGCTGAATCACGTTTGATCTGCCGTAGGTAACGTCGTGACAAAAATGTGATAAAATTTACTTGCCGTGACCGATACTGCGTGAAGGAGCAGCAACAACAACAACAACAAAAACAAAAACATCTATTAGCATTTGTTTGTGGTTATTGATTAGGATCCTTAATAGTTGAAGTCGTTACTTCAGCGGGCGTTTAGTAACTACTGATCCATGGCACAGATAATAGGAGTAAATAATATAACAATTCAATATCAAAAATCTCATGTTCCCCTTATCTAGATTAGGTTCAGAATACAGGTGCGAGTTCAAATCATAACAACGACATTTTTTATTTTTGCACCAAGAATACCAATGGGGCCGGCCGGATTCGAACCAGCGACCTCCAGCGCCCGAGGCTGGCATCCTGCCAAGCTAGACAACGGCCCCAAGATTGCACGGTCTTTGGAGGCAATCCGTATTATATGTCTATTAAAGTGCTTGGTACACTGAGTTGAGACTTGGACTCTGTAGCGCTTGAAAGAACCGTCATTCTATTTCATAGTATGATAGGTTAAATCCCGCCATGATATCAATTCACGCAGATACTCCATAACCTAGACTTTAATTTTCAAGACTCTGTGCTGTAAGACAAAGGGAGAGATACACGACGTGGTCATCCCCAAGACTTGGGAGTACGTCATACATTAACAATCGACCTAACTTCAATAACCAAGAGTACAATTCTATAGCCTTTTAGCAGGGAAAACCTTATCTTTGACAATTATCAAAGCAACATTATGGCCGAAGAAACGTTCATGTATGCGGTTACTGCAGGGATTTTTGCCTTCCTTGTAGCGATCCTTTTTGGGACGAGAGCATCACGCAAGCGCAAAGAACCTGAGGAAAAGCCCATTGAAACCGAATCGTCTTTTTCTGAGAGTTCTGAGAGTTCTGAGAGTTCCGGGGGTTCGGGAAGTGGAGGAAGGCGAATCAAGCGATTCAAGTCAGACGGCACGCCTGTATACGAATAGGAATAAAATATCTCGAAACTATACTCTGAATTTGAAAATAAAATAGCATGTTTGTTACTTGATGTTATCACTTTTTTAAATACTCTCAAATACACAAAAATTTCAACAGTAGTGAAGCTGCTATATATGTATCTAGATCAAAGAAACCTAAGAAATAAAATATTTCGTGGCCTTACAGAAAATTTTCTTTGGATTTCTAAAGTCTCGAGCTTGATACTGAAAACTATCATCATAATCAGTCTTACGATCCCTTTTCCTCAAGACTAATAAGTCTGGACCGTTAACTATCTATAACAAGCAATTGTTTAAAATTGGGACGCATTTATTGCGTCAACGAAATCCAGGTGCAGCACCAGAGTTTTATGTGTGCCCTGTGTGCAAGTCAGGATTCAAAGAAAAGGTACTGCTCGCTATACATATTGGAACAAGGCACTAGTTCCTCTACGTCATCTTTTAATTTTGCTTTAGGGGGTAATGAATTTCCATGCATCCAAGCGATACTCATATCCACATTAGAGCTACACTTGATTTATAGATGCATAGAGAGAAAATTTTTCTAGTATGGAATGGTACGGACTCATGCTCGGTGCAATTGGTGGGCTGTTGGGCACACTGGTTATGTCTGCCATAGAGATTGTACCGTGGAGAAAATGGGGCTTACCAGGAGTATTTGAGTGGCATGAGAATCAAATGCTTATTGTAAAGTTTCTAAGATTAGAAAATGATGAGGCCTGTCTCCACTATCTGGGCATATTTGGGCTTCATTTGACAAATGGTATATTGGGAGGCATAGGATTCTATCTTGCTATCGAGTTCATAGTCTATTTGACAATTCTCCCTATCCCACTGTTAGCAATGTTATATAGTTTCTTTTTGTGGATTGTTACGCTGGTGCCAATTCATAAGCCTATAACAGGTCTCAATCCATGGAATCACCCGTTAGGTCATGGGCCGGCTCTCGCAAGTCTAGCAGGCCATTTCGCATATGGGCTGGTATTGAGCTTATTGTTTCTTGGTTTTACATGAGTACGACACATCTCAAGGGGGAGGAGGGGGAGAGACGTTAAGGGTGATAGTGCAGATAAGGATGAGAACCAAATTATAGTTAAGACAATGAGCACGCGCCTTAGCAAAATTAGCAAAAGGTGAGACACAATCTAAAGTCATTCCCTTATTTAGGTAAGAAATGCTTTTGGGTTTTGCTTGCTTTAGCAGCCAGAGAGAGAGATATCTTCTGCGGATTCTATACTCTAAGATCCAAGCCAAAAGCTAATTGACATAGATATATGATTAACACATTTATCAATAGTTACAGTAGGATAATAATGTCAACAGGCGTCCACAACGTCTTTGCTTGAACAATTAATAACAATGCAGGACAGTAGCAGTAGTAATAGTCATTATACATGATGGAAAGCAAATAATGTTGATGCAAATTGACAAGGAATCAGATCTAGATCACCATTATCGTAAGATATTAGTTGCAGGTGGAAGTGGCTTCATTGGAAGCAGGCTCATCAAGAGGTTATCTGCAGACATTCATCGTCATGAACCACAATTCAGAATAGAGATTGTGTGTTTGACTCGAAATCCAGAATCCATTAAGGACATGTTCGATAAAGACATTAGATTAGTTAAAGCAGATGTTTCAGATTATCAAGATCTTGCAAGAGTGATGTCTGATGGAATTGATATTGCTTATTATCTTGTTCATTCTATGGAAGGTTCTTCAAAAGAGTGGAAAAAATTTTCTGAGCGCGACAGAGTTGCTGCTATGAATTTTGCCAAGGTTGCATCAGAATATGGAGTCAAGCGAATAATATATCTTGGTGGATTAATCCATGTGGAGAATGACAATGATGATGACAGGCTTTCAGAACATATGCGAAGTAGAAAAGAGGTTGGAGAAATTTTACAACAATATTCATCATCTAAAGTTACAATATTTCGAGCTGCTGTAATCTTGGGTCAGGGGGGCGGATCATTTCAAATGCTCCAATACCTAGTGGAAAGACTTCCTGTCATGATTTGTCCAAGATGGGTGCTTACTAAATGTCAGCCAATATCTGTAGATGATGTAGTTGAGTACCTTGCCAGGTGTATTGATGTGAAAGAAACTGAGGGAAAAACGCTTGACATAGGAGGTCCTGACATATTGACATATCTAGATATGATGAGAAAATATGCAAAATTGCTAAAGAAGTCAGTGCACATTATAATTATACCATTTCTTACTCCTCGTCTATCATCTTATTGGGTGGACTTAGTCACACCTGTTAAGGCATCCCTTGCAAGGCCGTTGATAGACAGTCTCAAACATGATGCCACTGTACGAGATGATCATGGGCGGCTGATTAGGCAACTAATCCCTATCCAACTGAAATCATTTGAAGAATCCATTGCAGCAGCAATAAATGAAAAGGTGCGGATTAGGCAATCAAACAGACCTGTTAGAGAGAGAAGTACTCTAAAAATTAATCGCAGGCTGTTGATGATATCGCTGCTTGTGATGGCTGTAATTGGCTCTACCTATTATATTATCGATGATAGAGCCGAAATTTACCATTCAAATTGGATTATTCTTGGAATAATATGGTATCTAGGCATAGCATTAGCAATTTACTTTCTGAGATATGGTGCAAGACTAGGCGCTATTACAGCAGGCGTACTGGGCTGGCTGACTCTCATATTCTGGCTGATAGATAACCTTTACATCGTCGGGGGGACCCCACTGCTTGCTTCATCCCCAGATGCAATTATTACAATTCGTAACTTCATTGGCGCAGGAGTTGCTGCGCTTGTTGTTGCAACGTCTCACAATTTATTCCATAAATTGCGTTGATTGACAAAAACAATACTGTGATTCCAGACTCAGTCGTCCAAGGAATTGATATTAACGGTCTGACCGGTTAGTAGCTGCGTATATGGCTCTATATCTGTATCATGGTTTAGAATATTATCAATAATGATTGTGCCTGAATTTCGTATTGATAAAGTATTAGCACCCGTAACGCCCCGAACATTAGTCATATTAAAGGTTTGGTCTTCGATATTCATGCTTGCGTCGGAGGTCATGACGTAGTGGAAATCTGTAACGTTAGCAAATTTATTATCTGAAAATATATTATCATTGGAAGCCACTGCTCGGATAGCATTCTGCACACCATCAAAGGTGTTATCATATATTCGATTACCACTGCTCATTCCATCTTCATCTAATTGCAATGGGTTATGTACTGAAATTCCAGTTGTCGAACTACTTATTGTATTTCCATAGATTTCGTTGTTTTGAGATTCTGAAATCGAGATTGGATATGCAGATCCATATTGATTGTATATGACATTGTTTCTTATAGTTGAATCATGAGTGGCTCGAGAAAACATAAGGCCTGATCCAGCATTATTGTATACCTCATTTTCTTCAAATATAACATCATAGCAGTTGAGTGAACATATTACAGCAATGCCGTTATTGTTGTATATTTTGTTGTTCGATACTGTCATATTATGTGTAGCTGTATGAGGATCGATTGCATACCGGATATTGTTGAAGAACTCGTTACCGTCAATTATAATATTGTAAGCGCCTGCGGAATAGAATCCCATCCAGTTGTCATGGATACTTGAGTTTCTTATTGCAAAATCATGTGATGGGCCATATGTCGATTCGCCTAAATCGATTCCCCGCCTAGGTGGTTGTGCATATCCTAAATAGGCAACCTCTGAATCTTCGATAAATCCACCCTCACTAACTCGAAAATTCATATATGCTCTTGGAACTGTTCCATTCGCTGTCTGGGATATGGGCAAATCAGTTTCAGGATCCCACGATGTTATAATTACACCACTTATCTCTATTCTTCCATGAACTATTATTCCATTTTCACCCATAATCTTCAGGTATTGCAAACCATCCTCATCTGAAGTCATCGCAAAGGTTACACCATCACTTACTCGCAAGTTAGCCTTTAGAAGATATTGGCCTCCCTGGTCTTGCTCTTCAAGTATCTCGGGATCAGGTATGGTTTGGATGACATCTCGAAAAGAAGCATCGCAGTTTATTGCAATAGTGTTTTCTCCCGCTTCATACCCTATACATGGTTCTTCTACTCCTTCCTCAGGTGCTGCATCATCCCCCTCCTCCTCTTCTTCTTCTATTATTATACCTTCCTCATCAAAGAACAATTCCACCTGTTGGTATGATGTGCCGGTCATAGAGAAAATGAGAACAGCCGTTAGAGCGCTAATAAAAAATGGCTTAGAAACAATCATCGTTCTAGTGCTTCCTTTCATAGATTTAAGCAGTGGAGTCGCTCACTATGTAAAAAAATCTATAGACTTATCACACGTTCTTGGGTATCTTGACTTAAAAATAGAAGCGGCATGGTATGCCAAAAGTCGAATCATGCACTTAATTGAGCAATCAATATAAAAAGAGATTATTCAACCATTTTTACAGTAAAGTCAGATCAAATATCCAAAAACCGTAGTAGAGAGTATAACTCAAACGATGACTTCTCTTAAGATTCACAATACATTCATTCATTAAGATTTTGCTTACCTTGAAAATAATTTACTCTCAATACTCTTTCACATTTTATTATCAGCATATTAAGTCGATAGTGAGTAGAGAAAAAATAAGAAACATCAAGTCACATACAACTTTTTTGCCAGAACTACAACGGGCGCAATAAGAAGTAGTGTTGCTAGCCCATATGGCAGGCCAGCGGTTCCACTTACAAATACTGAATCAAGGATTATGATTGAGATAACCATGTTTCTGACTGCTTTTTGTACTGAAGGCACCTCCTTCGCAATATATTGTCTAAAAGTAACAATTGTGACTCCAGCAAATATTGAGAGATTTAGCAGAAATGTCCATTCAAATTGAAGCAGCATGCCTAAAGAAACTATAGCTAAAATAACGCCAAATACTATCAAAATGACTAGAGTAGAATTTGGTCTTTCTTTTCCTACTTCTTTTTTACTCAAGATCGTTATCGAGGAGACGTAAAAGAACAGAGATGCTGCTGCTACTCCTACAATAGCGACTGAATGATTATCAATGTATAGTAGTACAGGACTTGCTCCAAAGATCACATTTAGGGATCGAGTGCCGCCCATTGCAAACGGACCTAATACACTATACTTCAGCTGGTAATCATATGCAATTATTAAAAGAGTGAGTGCCAAACTAATTGCAAGGCTTATCGGACCAACTATCAGGGCAATAATATTTGCAATTAATAATGCAACTATAGCAATGGTCAGAGCATATCCTTTTGAGATCTTTCCAGAAGGAAGGGGTCTGGATGGCCGTTCTTTTTTATCTATCTCAATGTCAAAATAATCATTTAGAACTATTCCTGCAATGTATAGCAAGCCTGAGGAGACCATAAGTGCAATCAGGTGCACCCCGTCTGCTTCAGCTGCTGTTGTTGTTGTAACAGCTGCAAAATACCCAGCCAATATATTAGAAGGTGTGGTGAATACATTTGGAAGCCGGATTAGCTGAAGGTATTCTTTAACTCGTTGGCTTACATGATATTGCAAAGGTAGTCGTACGCCTCTTTCGCTGCATCTACAGGGTTATCTTGATAGGGATAAAGCTCAACAGTAACAAACCCTCGGTAACCGATATCATCTATTGCATCAAAGACTGAACGAAAGTTAATTGACCCCCGCCCCGGAATCAGGTGGTTGTGAATTCTAGTGTGTGCGATGTCTGCTAAATGAAAGTGTTCGATATAGTCTGATAGTTCCAAGGTGACTTTGGCAGGATCTTCATTTACGCAGTAAAAGTGACCGATGTCGAAGTTGAGCCTGATGTATTTCGAGTTAAGGATTTTTTTTGTCATCAATTTTTTGAACTGACTTGAATTTTCTACGAGAAGTCCCGGTTCAGGCTCAATTAGCACTTTTATATCTTCTTCCTCTGCTATTTGAGCCACCCTTGCCAGACCATCAAGAAATATTTCTTCAAGGCGGTCCCTATCTCGGGGTTGCTGTTGTGACGATATTGATGATGACGGTGACGATGATGATGATGATGATGAAGTGACCGGTGTCACAGGTCCACCTGGCTCTGTAGAGAGGTGCTTTGCTCCGATTTTTTTTGCAAGCCTTATGCATTCGATTGTATGTTGTATGCGTGTCTCTCTTCTTCTGTTATCCTCCTCTATCCAAGAAGGGTGGTATGTGTCTCCAATTGCAAAAAGCGTAAATGCATTGAGATTTGATATTTGTATGCTGGACGATCCGAGAGTTTTCTTCAATGATCTAATATGATCCTCTTTAAACTGAGGAGGATACGCATGTGGAATATCGCACAGGATCTCAACACCTCTGTAGCCTATCTTTGCAATCTCTTTTAATGAATCTTCAAGTGAGTATCGTTTGAAGGCATTAGTGCTAAATCCCAGGTTGATCATTATTGCTAAGGCTTCCAGGTAAATCGTGGCGATTGCTTGAAGAATTCATATGCGTTGTAAAATGTTACACGCTCTATTTCATTAGTACTAAAATTTGCCTTTCTCATCTCCCTTGCGACAAGTGGAACGCTTAGTGGGTCTGATGGGCCCCAGTCGGCTGCACTGTGGATCATTATTCTTTCTGTGCCATATTTTTTGATGATATTCATTGCACGCTCCGGCGACAACTTTGATACAGGATATACCGAAAGTCCAGCCCACATGCCAAATTCGAGAGTCTTTTCAATTGTTTCTTCGACATTATGGTCTACCAAAATTTTATGTCTATTGTAGCGCCTACCGTGTTCACTATTTAGTATCATCTCAATACGCCGCATGCCTTCTGGTTTGTTATTGTGAGGAAGGTGGACAGTCATGAGCATATCCTTTTCTGTTGCAATGTCCATCTGCTTTACAAACACCTCCTCTTCGAGTTCATTTATGAGATTGTAGCCAAGCTCTCCCACGGCCACTACTCGTTCCCTGTCCAAATATTTCTTCATGGCTTCCAAAGCGTCTAGTGCAAGCGGCCGTTCCATGGCTTCCTTTGGATTTACAGAAATGCAGACAAAATGCTCTATTCCATAGTCTCTTGCGCGATTTGTTTCAAACGTTATCATATGTTCCCAATAATCCTCGAATGTTCCAACCGATGTCCTGGGGCTCCCTAGCCAAAACGATGGCTGGACTATTACTTCTATCCCCGCCTTGGACATTGCATCATAGTCGTCGGTTGTCCGAGAGTACATATGGATGTGGGGTTCAAACAACCTTGTCATATCTATACTAAGAGAAAGTGCTTTGTAACTCTTTTTAGGTTGTAGAACAAATTTACTGTACCAACAGAATATGCTGGCTGCCGTTTTCCATGCGCCCAACAACATAATTGTGCAGCATGTACCTGTCAGTCACAGACATGTCATGCTCAAGGTGAGAGCCTGTGCTGTATGCGGATATGACGCTCGAGTCTTTAGAAATGGTCATCGAAAGGTACAGCCGCCAGTGATTTTAGGACACGAGTTATGCGGACAAATACAAGACGACATTAGAGCAGATGATGGTGCGACTATGTATGCAGGTTCTAGGGTTGCGGTTTGTCCCCTGATCCCTTGTCTTCACTGCAAATACTGCCAAATTGGTGATTACAATCTTTGTATCAAATTAAGGGAGATAGGCTCTAGTTCCAATGGAGGCTTTGCAGAATACGTTACAATCCCAGAGCATTTGATTAGAATAGGCGGCCTCGTGCCAGTGCCGGACAACCTAACTGATGAAGAGGCTGCACTTTTAGAGCCTCTTGCGTGCTGTCTAAATAGCTATTATCGCATGCTGCCTGTTGCTCAGACAAGCTCTGTTGTGATTATAGGCGATGGGCCGATGGGGCTCATTCACCTCCAGCTATTCAAGAGATTATCTGGCTTAAGAGTGGCGATAGTTGGCAAGGTTCCATTGAGAATGGAAAAGGCAAGGGCGATGGATGCAGATGCAGTCCTCGCTTATAGCCATGAAACGGTTGAGGACATTCTTGACTTTGCGGGGGCTTCTTCGACTGGTGGTGGTGCAGAATTAGTAGTAATTGCGACGAGCAATCCTGTTGCATTTGAACTAGCAACAAAGGTCTCCTCAAGAAACTCAAAGATAAATCTCTTTGCAGGCATGCCCAGTGGGCAGACATTCTTGTTGGATGCCAACTGGCTGCATTATAATCAGATCTCTGTCACTGGCACCTTTAGCTCTACACCCAAACTACTAAAGGAGGCTACAAGAATCGTGGCAGATAAAACGATTGACCTCTCTACGATTGTTACGCACAGGTATTCTCTTTCAGAAATACAAAAGGCAATAGACGTCACTGAAAAGTATCGTGGACTTAGGGCTGTGATAAACAAGTTCTAGTGTGCCCTGAGGCTGGTTGGTGTGTGTGTATGTGTGTGTGTGTGTGTGTGTGCGCGCGCGCGTGCGCGTGCGCGTGCGCGTGTATACATTTTCTCAAGCAAACTCATTGCGGTATCGCCAAGAATAAAGGTTGTACAGACTACTAGATGATTCTAGGCCAGAGGTCTAAATTAAAGCGACCTCAAAGCGCCCTACTGCACTCATCCTTGTCATATACGCGTCATCGGCTCATGCTGTAGGATCTCTCGTGGATCTTTTCTCTTTTTTGCACCTCTTGATCGGTATCTAAGCTTGCTACCACAGCAAAAACAATGAGTAGAGCCCTCATTATGAAAATAAACTGCGCACCTACTGCAATAGTTCATTCCCTTATTATAGAGGCTGCCGTTATGGCCCCGCACTCCGACTCGTTGACACAGGTTTCTGCAAACCAAAGCTCAAGCGCTTAGCTGATCCAAATTAATATAAAAGCACCATTGTCTAGGCAAGAGGCAAAATAGTGTTATTATTATTATTATTGTGATTCTGCCTAGGCCTACGACAACCCTCTATAACATGGATAGATAGCTAGCAGTTTATTACTGGAGATTCTAGAGAGATTTTAAACGCCAATTTTGTGTGTCAGCATAAAACAGAAAACAGTATAGCAGTGGGCCGTAAGGGATTTGAACCCTCGGCCTTTCGATTATCAGTCGAACGCTCCTCCAAGCTGAGCTAACGGCCCGGTTATTTTTTCAAAATTGCTAGCGTTATTTAATTGTGTATCGACACCGGTACACTTTTAACCCTAATACTTCACAATATTCTAGATCTAAAATAGGCAAGAAGAAGGTACTTTCTGAATCAGAGCTGAAGGAAATGGTTATGCCTCAACAGGGCGAGTTGCTAGGTCGTGTGATCAAGCTAGTCGGCGGCGATAACATTATCGTGAAATGCACTGATGGTAAGGTAAGAACATGTAGAATCCGTGGCAAGATAAAGCGTAGAATGTGGATACGGGACTCAGATCTAGTTTTGGTTGCGCCATGGGACTTCCAATCTGAAAGGGCTGACATCATATGGCGCTATATTTCTGCCCATGCAGAAAAGATGAAGGCTGACGGCCTGCTACAAGGCCTCGACTAATTTTTGAACCATAAGTCAAATATCATTATATAGAACCGCAGACAACTTGTTGCTGTTGCCGTTTGGTAAGGATAGCGAAGAGGTTAGTACGTTACAACATACTAGAAGAGGACTCCTCATACAGCAGCAGTCGCCGTATGCAGTATTCCTGTGAGAAGTGTGCAAAAAAGTTTGGCGCATGGAAACACCTGCGGCAGCA
>DATCWI010000036.1:0-18358 GCA_036566425.1 Nitrososphaera sp. | reverse complement strand
CCGCTTGGGAATAGTACAAGGATATCTAGTTTACATCGTTAAAGTTGCAAACTTTGACTCTGAAACAAGCCGTACTGTGGTAGTGGATGCAGGAAATGGTGCAGTATTGCATACCTCTGGAGATATGCCATTATATTTCGGGGATCTGGGATGTGAAGATGGAAAATCATCATAAGGGTTTTGGAAGTCATGGGGGAATTCGGGAGAGCGGCAGCGGAAGATTAGATAGAAGCAATAGCGGAGATCAATCACTCAGTGGTAGAGTGGTTGCATCACCAGTCATAGGTGTATGATAGTTACGACCCTTACATGTCTTTCTTTTTTCTGTTGGGAGGTATATAGCACCATTGACTCATATAGCCTTAGCCCATTTTTGATAGATCATGATGACATTTAGTTTGCTTGGAAAAATTTCTACTACGGCAAAAATGGTCAATAAAGAGGGCAATCATAATCTATACTTAGAAACACGAATTGGTCTTTGAGAATCTGCCTACTGGGTATGAACTACAGTTCTTGGTGGACATTGGCATTGCACTTGCTGCCGGCTTTGCAATAGGCGCAGAAAGAGAATCAAGGGGAAAGCCTGCTGGAATCAGCACACACTGCCTTGTTATTGGCGGTACGGCAATATTCACATTCCTCTCTTCGGTGATAGATCCTAATTCTACATCCAGAATTGCAGCACAGATAGTTTCAGGCATCGGCTTTCTTGGAGCTGGGATCATTCTCAAGAGTGAGATAGATAAGAAAATTACAAATTTGACTACAGCAGCTGCTATATGGTTTGCAGCCTCCATAGGGATGGCTATCGGCTACGAATACTATTTTATGGCAGCTGTAGCTACCGCATTTGCTGTTGGAGTGCCAAGAATACCGCATATCTCAAAGTTGATAAAGAAAGGCGAAGAAGAGTAGCGAAACCAGATCTTTGGCTCCCTCCACTTACTCTATGATATAATGATGTTGTTTCCAATAGAAAGTTTACATGACTGCATGGCTAAATCGATCTTTACTTAGACCTGGCTTCTTTATGCCAAAGTCGAATCGTTTCTAAGCAAGCAGTTTAGAACAACAGGGAAGTAATAGATGCTATATAGGCTAATCATATGAAACATGGCCTGCATTTTGAAGGGTATATACTCAAATCAGTGAATTAGAAAGAATGTGATATGACGATCAATCCCCCAAATATGGAGCAAGTCATCACATCAGAACTTAAGATAAGCGAAGATGAAGCCAAGGTTTACATCGCTATTGTGAAAAAAGGTAAAATGGATCCAGCTAAAATTTCAATTGAGCTAGGCTGGAGCGACGAGCAGCATGCGCTTGTTGTGGCAAAATCACTGGTTAACAGGGGCATGGTCATTGAAATAACAGAAACTGAATTTGAGTCACTTCATCCTAGGTTTGCAATAACAAATCGCTATAGAAGGCGTTGCGCGGAAGAGCACATACCCTTCAAAAGGAACCTCAAGGTTGACAACATTGGTATTGCCCTTGAAAGGCCCTATGAGAATGCAAGAACTAAATAAGTGGCAATATGGTCAAGGGACATAATCATGAAGACTTCGGACCCAACTGGCGGTGATAAGGTGGTCTATTTTGGTGTAATAAATATCAACGAGAATGGCAGGACGATGGGTTCTGTGGATATATGGCGAAGTCTTCTGACAAAAGAAATGTTCTGTGAAGAAAAGCGTTTAGGGATTTTAGAAATCGTAGATTACCTTGGTATGCCCAAGATTGACAAAGACAAAAAGTGGGCTGTGGCGATTAACCGAAACCTCCAAGGTCACCACCGCTGGCGGCTTATCAAAATAATAAAGGAAGGCAAGATGACATTTACTGATGCAAATGACCGTGCAGTAGAGGTGAATGTCAGGGACTTTAAAATCGCTGACCCGGAGTGGTGGAGCTTTTTGGTGGAAGAAAATGTCAACCGTAATATGGAAGTGACGGACGCACCAGTACATGATACGCGATAATGGTATTCCAGTTACTGTGTTTGTAAAAAGCGCTAGCGGGAGCGAAATAGCTAGTAAGTTATCTGGATATTTCGTTGTCAAGGGTCAGGAATTCCGGTTTACTGCAATAGCATTTGGTCGCATTGGAGGTCACAATGCAAGTATCAAGATATCAAAGACCAGTTTAGACAAGATAGCGAAAATGGGGGTTGACCCAGAGCAGCTACAAATAACGATTCAGCGCAAGTTGATTGAAGGTGATATTATTTTGCCGGAAGGGTCAAAGCCCCCGTCAGACTAGGGCACCCTCAAGCGCCTTGCTGCATGTACATTTGTTTCTTGTTGCAGGAATTGTAGCCACCAACTCTGCAATCACTTTCTTTGTTTTTTCCACGTTCTTGGCAAGTGTATCGATTATTTCGGCAGAGGTCACTGGGTGATTTGCCCAAACATCATAGTCAGTGATGGTAGCTATAGATAAGTAACATATTTGGGCTTCTCTTGCGAGGTTGACCTCTGGTACAAGTGTCATACCGATAATATCTGCATTCATCACATCACGGAAGAACCTTGATTCCGCCCTAGTAGAAAACCGGGGTCCTTCAATACAGATGTATGTCCCCTCGCTGTGCAGCGAGTACTTTAGTTTATTTATTTTATCGATCGCAATGTCACGTAGCTCTGGACAAAATGGATCAGCTAAAGAAACATGACAAACCTGCCCCCCATCGTAGAATGTATACTGCCGGTTCTTTGTAAAGTCAATCAATTGATCCGGAATTGAAATGTCTCCAGGTCTGAAAAACTCTTTAAGGCTTCCCACAGCGGAGGGGGCAATAATGCGTTGGACGCCCAACTGCTGTAAAGCCCATATATTCGCTCTATTGTTTATCTTGTGAGGAGGTATCCTATGGCCTCGTCCATGGCGCGGCACAAATGCTGCTTTGACTCCTGAATATTCACCTATTGTCACTAGATCTGAAGCCTCGCCATAAGGCGTATGGACCTTAATCTCGCGCTTTACACTGAAAAGCTCTGGATCGTAGATACCAGTACCTCCAATTATGCCAATGTCCACGCTAATCCCCATGGAAAGTCACCAATGACTCAACATTATACCCCATTTTGCGCAACTTGTTGGCACCTTTTAAGTCTGAAAGTTCAATTATGAAAGCAAAACCAGCTATTTTGCCTCCAAGCTCTTTGATCATCTGTGCTGCAGCTTCTGCAGTGCCCCCTGTTGCTATTAGATCGTCAGCGATCAGTATACTGCTGCCTTTCTCTATAGCATCTTGTTGAATCTCCATTATCGCGGCGCCATATTCAATATCGTAAGATTTCTTGACGGTTCTACCTGGCAGCTTGCCTGCCTTGCGAATCATCACAATTCCTCTGCCGAATCTAAGGGCAAGCGCGGTCGCTATGATGAACCCTCTTGATTCAATTCCCGCCACCATATCTACTTTTGACTTGTTATACACGCGGTAAAACTCATCGGCGATATAGTTCAAGGCATCATTCCTTTTGAAAACAGGATTTATATCGCGGAACAAGATCCCTTGCTTGGGAAAATCGGGATAGTTGATTATTATGTCGCGCAGGTTGATCTGCTTGGCTTTTGCTCCCACATCAGTAAAACTATATTCTGGTTGTAAAAAGATTGCGAAGCCATTACTACTATACTTTATACATCTCTACCACACATTAAATAATATTGTTTACAGAAGAGCAAAGGCAGTTTGCAGAGAAAATCTCCAATCTGAAAGACTTTGATGAGACATTTGAATTAGTGAAGGCCGTAGTCTTGCACAAGTTCAAGCTGCACCGAGCAGGATTGAGCTTGATATTGCAAATGATGCCAAGCAGCCTTGGAGCCTACCATATGTTGGGCTCAAATGCAATAGTAGTCAACACCTACCTCTTGACTCTGTTGAAAAGGATTGTTAAATCAACTGAAGAGTACAACTCTTACATATTCATGGTACTGTTGCATGAATATCTCCATAGCCTTGGAATCGTAGATGAGAACACTGTGCGCCAGATGACTTTTGATCTATGCTCGTGGATGTTGGGAAATGATCATACCGCAACTAAGATGGCAAAGAATGGCCCTTCCGCTATGTATCCTGAATTAAGGTCATCGATACAATCACAGTTTGGCAGGGATTTCCAAGTTGTTAAAAACTTTGATAGGACCAACCAGACCTATATCCAATAATCCTGATGTAATATGAGGGATATTCAATATCGATCGAATGACGCTTTAAGACTCCTCGCTAGAGATGAGTATCTTTTAATATTTGAAAACGTAATCAATCGATACGTAAAGAAACTTAGACTCAACTCCGATCTTATTCAGATTAAAGAAACCTTTTTAGATACTGATTCACTGAGGGTTTTTTAGATGTTGGCTGGTCCAAGCAGGTATTGTAAAGAAGATATATTCTCATTATTGCCAGATCATCTAGTTGAGGAGTTTGGTTTCAGGCAAACCCTCTGCCTTTTAGATTTGTGTAAAAATTGCAATAAGTGATGCTATTTCTTTAGTATATTGCACTTGAGAAAGTATAATAAACATTCAAGTGCTATATGTCTTATATGGCGATTAAGAGCGGGGCAGAATATATTGAAAGCCTCAGAGGTAGAAATCTTAAGATATACCTTTTTGGAGAGATCGTAAAAGAGCCAGTTGATCATCCAATGATCCGGCCATCAATAAATGCTGTGGCGGAAACCTATGACCTTGCGGTAGAAGAGCCAGAGCTCGCTGCCCCTCAGTCTTCGCTAACGGGAATGCAAGTTAACAGGTTCTTGCACATTGCAGAAAGCGCGCAGGATCTAGTTGACCAGAACAAGATGCAAAGGAAGCTTGGACAGATCACTGGTACATGCTTCCAGCGTTGCGTAGGCATGGATGCCCTTAACTCATTATATTCCACTACTTATGAAATCGACCAAAAACATGGCACTGAGTATCATAATCGCCTAGTTGAATTCATCAAGATGCTGCAACGGGAAAACTTGATGATCGCTGGTGCCATGACTGACGTTAAAGGTGACCGTGGATTGTCGCCTTCCCAGCAGGAAGACCCTGATATGTTTGTGCACGTGACAAAGCGCGACAGCAAAGGCATATACATAAGCGGTGCAAAGGCTCACCAGACTGGCTGTATCAACTCCCACTGGGTAATAATCATGCCGACAATGAGATTGAAGTCTGAAGATAAAGACTATGCAATTATTGGAGCAATCCCTGTTGATGCTCCGGGTATCACCTATATCTATGGCAGACAGTCCTCTGATACAAGGAGTATGGAGGGAGGCAACATTGATGCTGGCAACGCCATGTATTCTGGCCAAGAGGCCATGATAATCTTCAAGGATGTTTTCATTCCAAATCACTTAATATTCATGGATGGCGAATATGAGTTTGCCTCGATGTTGGTCGAACGCTTTACCTGCTATCATCGCAGAAGCTATGTATGCAAGACCGGTCTTGGCGACGTCTTGATTGGAGCCGCTACAGCCATTGCTGACTACAATGGTGTGGCAAATGCCTCACATATCAAAGACAAGCTGGTTGAAATGACACACCTTAATGAGACAATATTTGCTGCAGGCATTGCATCTTCGTACCAAGCACACAAAACATCCGCAGGCAACTGGCAGAATGACGACATGCTGGCAAATGTCTGTAAGCACAACGTCACACGGTTTCCCTATGAAATAGGTAGACTTGCACAGGACATCGCAGGCGGACTTATGGTGACGATGCCATCTGAGAAGGAGTTCCGCAATCCTGAGACTGGACCGCTACTTGAAAAATACCTGAAGGGTAGGAAAGGTGTCTCAACAGAGAACAGGATGAGAGTGTTGAGGCTGATTGAAAATATGACTCTTGGACGAAATGCAGTAGGCTATCTGACAGAGTCAATGCATGGTGCAGGTTCACCTCAGGCACAAAGGATCCAGATTGCACGTCAGATGCAGCTTGAAACCAAGAAAAAGCTTGCAAAGAGGCTTGCGCAAATTAAGGAAGGCGAGGCAGCAGAAATGGTGCCAGAGTCGACAGAATACTTTGATAGAATCTTTGGTGCAAAGAATAAGGCGAAGTAATTCTATAATGAATATCAAGGCAGTAATGGGTTAATTTATAACAGCTTTTCAGCCATAGCTTTACTTTTCTTTATTTTTCAATTTATTTGTCTCAAAAAGGATTAATTATCCGTTCAACACAACTACTATGATATTACTCCGGGGTTGTGTTGATTGAAATTAAACGAAGCTCAGATTGAGGATCTCACCGGTAAAGTTTTTCGCACTATAATTAGCAATGGCAAAGATGGTATATTACAGTCAGCGCTTTGGAAGGAGCTTGACCTGACAAGCCGTGATGGCTCCCGTGTTGCGATCCGGCTTGAAAAACGATCATTAATTCGCCGAGAAAAAATGTTAGAAAATGGCCGGTGGACATATAGGCTTTTTGCAGTCAAGCTGCCAGTTGACACTACAAGCATAGAACAGGCCCCTTGTCTGAAATGCCCTTTTGAACATATGTGCTCCCTCGAAGGTTCTTACAGTCCGACAAGTTGCAATTTAATCGAAGAATGGCTCCTCAAATCTTTTGACAATGCAAACTTGAACCCTGCAAAGCTTTCTAAAAAATGAGACTTGCTGACGCTCGGCGTGATCAGTATCGCCGACTCGCAAAGGACCAAGGATACCGGGCAAGGTCAGCATACAAGCTATTGCAGATGAACCGCTCTTACAATATTATAAAAAAGGGCGATAAGGTGGTGGACCTTGGATGTGCACCAGGAGGGTGGTTGCAAGTGGCCGTGAAGGAAGTAAGGCCGTCAGGGAAGGTCATCGGGATAGATCTTAAACCCGTTACACCAGTTGTTGATGCGATAATCCTACAGGGGGGTATAGAGGATCCCAATATGTTAAGCAAAATAGAGGAAATTTTAGGCGGCAAGGCTGATGTTGTTCTCTCAGATTTAGCTCCAAATGTGAGTGGGGTATGGGACATAGATCACGCAAGGCAGATCTCTCTTTCTACAATTGCCTTGCAGTTTACACAGCGCGTGTTGAGGATCGGCGGAAGTGGTGTCTTCAAGGTGTTTGATGGAGACATGCTAAAAGAGTTCAGATCAGAATTATATGGAAGCTTTGGCAAAGTATTTCTCAGCAAGCCTTCTGCAAGCCGACAAGAAAGCAGCGAATTATATATTATTTGCTTAAACTTCAAGCGCTAAATTCAGAGCCTTCTTTGTAATTGATGGTTCAATACACAAAATGGTAGTTTGGCGGTACGCATGTTTTTTGATAGGGGAGTGATTGATCCAGCCGTCATTATAATTTAGAAAATATTATTGCATAATTTTGTATTGTATGCTGACATTAATGGCAGTATGCCTGTTTGAACTTTGCGTTATATTGGATGATTAACTATGCCGCTTAAAATTTATGTTTGATTGAAATAGCTTAAAACATGGTATTTCTCGTAGTCTTTACTTATAAAAGGAATATACGCTAAACTTATAAGAGAACCTTCTATAAGATGCAACACAATCATCTACTTTTTAATAAAACCAATTATTCCGCTTATTAAAAAGTGGATCAAATTAATTAATCTATAAATGATTCGAAAGATTATCGACAGCAAATGCCGTATTCTTTGAACCACGCCAGCGTAAAGAGCGCAAGCAAAGAAGCTACTTATAGCAAGATCTTAGTGCTCTGCATAGACAGAGACAATGACATTGGTTCAAAGGGCGGCATTGAGACACCAATAGTCGGCCGTGATGCATGCATCAACGCTGGTACTAGGCTTGCCCTTGAGGACCCAGAGGACGCAGACTCTAACGCCATTTTCGGCGCAGTCAAGACGTATGAAGAACTTGTGAGCAAGGGCTACGATGCTGAGGTTGCAGTAGTGGCTGGCAAGTTCAATAGGGGTGTCGAGGCTGATGAGAAGATAAGCCTTGAAGTGAAAAACATTCTTGAGAAATATCGCGCTGACGGCGCGGTAATTGTCTCTGATGGCGAGGATGACGAGACGATCCTGCCTGTCATCCAATCAAGGGTACCTGTAATATCAGTACGGCGCGTAATTATCAGGCATAGTAGAAGTGTTGAGTATTCTTACGCAGTGTTAGGCCGTTATCTTAGAATGTTAGTTTATGATTCCCAATATTCCAAGTTCTTTTTAGGCGTCCCTGGCATCTTGCTAGCAGCGGGAGCACTTGCCGTCATATTCGATGCAGCAAAATGGATAACTGCAATCGTGCTTGCAATTCTTGGTGGCGCATTTATCGTCCGAGCATTTGATATCGACAAAGCATTAAGCTCATTCGGCAGACTGACCCCGACATCATTTATTAAAATTTTCTCAATCATAGGCGGCGTGCTTATCATACTTGCAGCAATTGCAAACGGCATATCTAGTATACCACCCAACATACTTACTCCTGAAATGAGTGCACTTGACATTGTTTCAAATAGAACTATAGTGGGAAGATTTGCCGACAGTACTATAACTTTGCTTTGGATAGGAATTGCTACAATCCTTGGCGGTATCCTGTTGAGTGATTGGTTCAAGGGAAGCAGCAGGATTATGTCTGATATACTTCGGCTTACCGTGCTGGCCCTGCTATACATCCCATTGCTTCAGTTTACATCTGTGCTAACAGAAGGGACAAACCCATTTACGCTCATCTCCTCTCTGCTGATAGGTCTTGCAGTATCGCTTGTAGCTGCCACAGTCCTTTACTATTATTTTAGGAACCGAAAAGGCGGCGAAGTTCTCAAACACTGATGTAAAGGTGACTCAAAAAATAAGAAGTACCATGCCAAAACAGCACGGAGAATATGATTCAAAACAACAAAAATGGTTTTGTGGCTATTGGATGTCACAAGAAGAATGGTTAGATGTACACGACTATTCTCCGCCTACTATACTGCAGAACCAAGGGAAAGAGCCATTTTCAAAAGAGGATGATAATGACGAAGGATGAGACTACAAAAACCTTACAAACAACTAGATTAATCACAGACTATTGATAGACGAGCGGTCGGCTGGTGCCGTGGTGTTTTATATGGAAGAGAATTCTGAACCGGAATACCTATTGTTGCATTACTCCGCCGGCCATTGGGACTTTCCAAAGGGCAACATTGAGGCTGGCGAAAATGAAAAACAGACTGCTTCTCGTGAAATTCGAGAAGAGACCTGCATTAATGATGTTGAATTTTTGGAGGGTTTCCGCATGAAGATTGAATACAAATACAGACATGGTAAGAAGGTCGTGCGTAAGGAGGTTGTCTTGTATCTTGCTCGGACGTACACACGCAATGTGATCCTCTCGCACGAGCACATTGGTTTTGCATGGAAAAAATTCGATGAGGCTATGCAGCAACTGACTTATCTAAACGCTAAGAACCTGTTGTCAGCTGCAAAAAGACATCTTCAGCAACGCTCACTTGCCTATGGATAATAAGATTCTGTCTTGGATTTCTCTTGCAACCTTTGCAGGCTGCTTGGCTTCAACTATTGATCTACCAATTATTAAATAATCTGCGCCATTTCTTATTGCCTGCTCTGGGTCGCCGCCCTGAGCCCCTACTCCCGGTGAATATACTGGCAGTCGCCCCGAGATCTCTTTTAAAATCTTATCTTGTGTCGCACCCACAACTATGCCATCGACACTAGCAGCCGCTGCCCTTTCAAAAAACATCTTGTATAGTCCGCGTCCTTGTATTTTAAGTCCAAAACCCTCATTTGCTTCTGGATGGCTCATATATACAAGCGCAATAATGCCAGCATCTTCCTTGTGTGCTTTTTGTACTAGCGAGGCAAGTGCGTCTCTGCCAATAAAGGGATTTGCTATGACTGCATCAAAGCCCATCTTTATTAGCTGTCCGACTGCAACAGCGTTGGTGGTTTCGATATCGTTCAGCTTAATGTCTGCTATTGATTGTAGCCCAAAAGAGTGGGCTAGCTTGTTTATTTGCAAAATTTCAAACGCCGATAGTGGTAGGATGATATGGAAGTTCATCTTTATGGCACAGACGTGATGCTCTGCTGCATCGATGATCCTTGCTGCAAGGTCTGCCAGCCTTTGATTATCTCGGGACATAATATCGAGCGCAAGAACTATTGGGCTCTTTTTTTCTATAGCCGCAGTGGCAATCCTTTCAAAAAAGGGCCTAGTCATAGGTCTTTACCAGCGGATGATCCTCTGCCAGCTTTACCACTTTGAGATAAACATATCCATGTTCATCCAGCCTTGTCAAGAACGTTGGCTGATCGGCCCTTTGGCTACTGTAACGCAAAAATGGCTCCTTTGGTTCTTCTTCCACCATCACATAGTAAAAGTAGGATATGGTCTCATTGTCATTTGTGCTCATTGCAGTGCCTAGCACGATCTTACCTCCGCGTTCCTGGTATAGAAAGAGCGGAAGAGGCGGCTCATCATATATCGTTTTATAGGCTGCCACCTTGGCAAGGCTTGGCAGATCCTTCAGTTTTATCACTGTGTAGCCAGATCCTTTGTTAATCTTCGCAGATCTTGTGAGCGAGCGGGGGAACTTTTCCACCTTGAGAATAGGCGAGTAAATATATGTAGGATTATCAACCGAGCTGGCCAGCAAGACTTCCTCAACGCCGTTGCTTACTCTATAGGCCAGGTACTGGCCATCTTTTGAGTCTCCTTGTGCATAATATATCACAGGCCTTCCGTTTACTATGTCTGTCTGTACTGCAAGCACCTCGTGCCTGTTTAACTGAAGTGAAAATGCAGGTAAAGGAGTCCGCTCCAGTGCGCATACTAGCCTGGCAAAATCCTTGAGGCTTGCAAGTGCAATGTAGCATGGGGCCTTCAACTGCAAATCGCGATATTGTTAATACTTACGGTATTAAAGTCATTTGTTAATGGTATGGTAATTATCTTTGGAGAATCTGTATAGGCTTGTGGGTCAGGCCAGATCAATTGTTGTTGAAAGCAGCAACCCTGACAAGGTCTCGCTATGGCGTGCCTATGTGGCCCTTGAATGTGCCATATTAGATCTGAAATTACGTCAGGGTCTTGAGGGAAACCCCCCACCCAAGCATGTCAAGTCTGCAGACCTCGCTACTGCAAAGTTGATGATTCGTCGCCTTGACCTATCATCGCAAGATAAGAAAAAACTGCTTAGTGATCTGCGTTCGTGCAGGGATGTAGTAAAGGCTATAGTGGCAGGTAAGTTATGATGACCTACGGTCTATAATGTCATAAATTTCTCTTCCAGTGCCAATTAGGGTTACTTTCAGGCCAGTCTCACCCTCAATATTTTCAATGAAATCCTTTGCATCCTTCGGCAATTTCGCGTATTCTCGCAGACCTGACGATTGTGGGAATATGACGTCCAGCTTTGTGACTGCAAGTTGCGTTGCGCTGTTGAGCATGATCGCCTTCTTGGCAAGCTCCATATCAAAAGGCGCAGCCCTCCTCTGCCTGCCTGTGACGCTTCCATGTTCTACCCATCCGCGCTTTCTTGCCTCTTCTCCGCTCAGCTCATTCTCAAGTGGCCCGCCGCCTACACGTGTAACGTATGCCTTGAATACTACTAGTACCTCATCGACTCTTTTTGGTCCGATGCCAATATGTGAACAAATGCCTGAAGCAGTTACGTCGCTTGATGTAACATAGGGATATCCTCCATGGAACAGCGACAAATAAGTTCCCTGTGTACCTTCCACTATCACCTTCTCATTGTTGTATAGCGCATAGTTAACTGAATTGCTGATATCTTCCATGTAAAGCGACAATTCTGGAATATCTCTTGCAAGCTTGAGTCTCCTAAGTGCTCTGTCCGCATTGGCTGGGCCAGTGCCAGTGCCCGTTGTGCCCACTTTGCTCTTTAGGTGGTCCTCTTGTATATCCTGGTCAATATGCATTTGCTCAATAATGCCGCACTGACTGTCCAGAAATGTCCTATCTTCTACATTAAACTTGTTTATTTCATCTAGTAAAACTTGCGGATTAACAAGCACTCCTGGACCGATCAAAAGCCTAGTTGTTGGATTGAGCACAGCGCTTGGTAACATGCGCACCTTGTATTCCTTCCCTTCGAAAGTAAAAGTGTGACCTGCATTTGGACCAACGCCTCCGCGCACAGCAATTGCAGGATTATCCTTTTTAGCCAGGTAGGCTATAATCTTGCCCTTCCCTTCATCTCCATAGAATCCGCCGACTGCCACAAGGCATGACATAAGGTTCTCTCTTCCTAGTGTAGCTATTTAATTCATCCTTAAAATGAGATAAATTGCTCCATATATCCAGCTTAAAACTTGAACTATTAACCCTTTGTAGGAGCAGAGACAATGCTGATCGCCGTAATAGATGAATTAAATACTAGGAGACGGTTTTTTAAAAACCTCAAATTCCTAACCTTTACCACAGTGAACAAATAGTATGGTTAAGACACTACCATTGAGAAAAAATATCATTAACAACAATAGTAACGGTTCTCACGGTGGTGGCAATGTCCTCAACGGTATTTTCTACTGCTGCTACAGCACCTGTGGCATTTGGTCAACGCATAGTGAACGACTCAGAACAAGCAGCTACAGTAACAACAAACGGTATTGATCAAAATGATACCACTACTGACAGACACACAAGCTCGCTAAGGACAACTCAAAGTCCAGAAAATGGATTAGATGCAGAGTGTGAAGGTGACCTGAGGTGTGGAATATTGGATAACAATACATTAGTTGCGACTACTAATACTGGGCAAAATACTACTACTACTAATAATAATATGATGATTACTGGTGCTCTTGATGCACTTAATCAATCACTAACTCAATCAGTCAATCAATCAAGCTTGCCACTACCATTTGGGGATAATGACTTTGATAACATGTTAAACAATGACTTTGATGATATCTTTAACGAAGAAGAAGATCTTGACTCTGAGATAGACGAATGGATTGACCGAATGCTCAATGGGACATTGGGTGAGATGCGAGCACCTCTGCAAACCTCGCCAGACTTGCCGTCTGTATCTGTTTAAGAAGACAGCTTAACTGTTACTTTCTTGTATCTTTATTCTCTTAGCTGTTCTCTCTATGTTTCTCTGTCTATAGCCCATCATCTATCTTTGGGGTTTGATATTGAACCCTTGATTTCATTGTGAAGGTTTACTCTTAATGTAACGCATGAGTAATGAATCTCAACTATAATTCTTGTCATGACGTGTTTTCAATAGCGAATACAGAAGCTGAAAATTCTTAAGTTTATCCAACTTAAAACTTGAACTATTGGACCCTTTATGCGAGGATATAACACCTATCTTTTCTCGGGTTACTCCAGATAGATTTGTTACTTTTGATAGCAATGCCTTTATTGTATAATTCCGCAGTGATTGGGAAGAAGTATTCATGATTGTCAGTTGTTGAAGCTAGATATTAGGCCACATATGAGGAATATTTGTAGTCATCGGCTCATATCATTTGCTAATACCCTCTAATGTCGCTTGCAAGGTACTCAACCCTCGATTTAACCAGGAGGTATATTTTACCGTGAAGGCGGTACATCTCTTTTTATATTATCTAACATCGCCAAAGGTGCCGTGTTGCGGCTTCCATAACTAGGATGGTGTTGGAACGTTAGGCAGCAGGTGTAGATGGGCTTACTCCTTTACCGAAATACGCTTTGACGTGCGGTCTAAAGAGGTAGCAGAGGATTATTCCACTTATGATAATGCCAATTATTCCACCAAAATTGGCAGCAGTAACGAGTGTAACTGCATTCCATACAATACTAATAATTGACAAGATTATGGCAACAGTCCAAGCCCATCTTTTACCTTTCAGTAGTCCATAGGCTACGATAAATGAGACTACAGCTATAGCAACAAGTACTGCTCCAAATGCAATGCCTAGCCCTCCAAGAAAAGATTGGACAGCCATTGGAGAATCAGAAGAAGGAAGAGGCGGCATAGCGGCTTGTCCAGCGGTCAGGTTCACTTGTATATCAGTTTGATTAAAGGCAGATGGGGGAATTGTAGGCAATATGGCGCCTAAAGTAATAAGTCCAATTCCGAAAATAAGCATGAAAGCTCCACCGATAATTTGGAGGATTGCAATGATTGTAACGCCAAGAGGTCGGGACGTAGGTGTACTTTGCAAGTAACAGCTGTATTGCCAATTGACTTTTTAATATACCTGATGAAAAAGATATAATGGAAAAAAGCTAAGAGAATATCTGACAAATAAGCGTGCTGCATTCAAGAAAGCTAGAATTGACATTCAAGACACTAAGTCAAAGAAAGCAGATTTAACAAAGAGGAATACATCTAAACAAGGAACCGTATTTTATTTAGATTTATTTTATAATGTGAAGATTCATTAATAGATACGCTAACTCGAAACTGCAATCCTTAAAAACTATGACTCTTGCTTAGTTTCTCATGGTATCAAAAAATAACAGTAAGGCTGTACTTGCAACCTTAGCGCTTATGCTGCTTTCACTAAGCGGGGCGTCATCAATAGCTATAATTACACCCCATTATGCAAGCGCACAAGGAGTACTCGAAGGCCTTGAGAGAGAGCAAAGTGACGAAGCACTACCTGGAGACCAACCAGCGGACATAGGTGGCGCTGCTCCTCTTAATGCCACTACTACAACGGAAGGCAGTGGTAATGCAACTAACGCTACTATGACTGGAGCAGCAGGAAATGCAACTAACGCTACTATGACTGGAGCAGCAGGAAATGCAACTAACGCTACTACAGGCGGTGGCGGAACAACTACTGGCACTCAAAGTAGCGGCCCACTTAGCCTATATGGTGGCGGAGGCGGCCAATAAGGCTGCAACGTTTGACCACACACTCACAGAAGCTGGCCAGTACCCCTACTTCTGTCCGTTGCATCCAAACATGGTTGGAACAGTCAGAGTAGGTAAGTTTTTTCTTTTTACCTTGTTTTACTTACACTTACCTTATACACACAGACTGAGAGATATTCTTCAAGTTTTCTAAGTATTAGATTAACTGAGGAGCGGGAAGCGAACGATAAATGGCCACAGCCTAATTCCAGAGAAATATGCTGACTTCTGAAAGATTATTTTACCCTCCAGTTAGGTTCCATTTTGAGCTCAATATTTTTTCCGTAAGTTACTATTTACTAATCAAGGGTTCAAACGAGTTCAAATACGCTGATGTGCGTCCTACTGTCAGGACTTGCATTTATGCAATTGATTACATAATCCATCTCAGATACCTTAGTACATTCTCTTTCCAATTCTTGTTGGTTGGAATTGAACATCTTTATCCACATCCCCACAATTTCATAGCATTCTGCTTTAAAGTCTAGCCTTGAAAGGCTACATAACTCAAATCCCAGATCTGTTTTTGCATCGTCATCTAGTACTACCCTGAGCATTCCCCTCATACAATCATCGTGATAACTTCTTGCGTGCTCTCCAAGATAACAAGTTGCAATTGCCAATTCTGGGTTGCTGTATGCAACATCTGCTAACTCAGCGCCCATACCTTGGTAACAGGACTTGGCAGATTCGCTTGGAGTTATCTTATCACACTTGGCAAATGCATCTGTAACGTTGTCGCCGTTTATGATTAACCAATATGACTGTTGATAATAGTAACACTGAGACAGAAATTCTTCAACTGTTCTGTCACATGGAAAATAAAGATCATGTTTGTCAAAATCACCGACTTTTGTTTTTGTTTCATAGTATCTAACCATGTTTTGCATAAACACTCCTCTTGCGCATGCGCTCTGTGCCCACTGCTGTCCGAACTCATTACAACGATCAACTGCAGCTGTAGTATTATAATCGTAGAATGCAGTCAAGCCGTGTCCTATTCCATGGATACATTCTCGTTCGTATATCCAATTGATGTTTTCTTGGCTTATGGGACAAAGATTTGTGACTGTGATCTGATTTTTATCTACTACATTATGGGTCTGTTCTGTTGCGAAGTAGCCTTGAAAGATTCCATGTAAGACTCCACCACCGCAGACTAGCGGTGGGGCATAACTTTTTGCCTCCTCTACATTTCTCGTATAACCATACAGCCACGTTCCAAGGTGGTGAGCCACATCATGACAGTCGTAATAGCTTTCATGATGCAACAGAATAAGTTCCGAAAAAGTGCCTAACATGATTTGACGACTTTCTGTTTTATTATAGACCATGTCGAGGGCCAAGACAGGACAATGGATATCATTTTTGCAGTCTGCCATAATTTGCGTTGCATAAGACCTAGTTAGACGATTATTATTATTCGCCCCCTCTATGTTAGTATTCTGAACAGTATTGATCAGGGATGTAGTAGTGGCAAGTGGTCCTTTTGAAGTTACCAGATCAGGCCGCTGTGCGATAAGCAAAACTGACGACAACGTTACTACAACAGCTACTACTAACAATGAAGCCAACAGATACTTTGCTGGGTACATACGGTGACGTATAATCAGGGGATTGTCGCCCATAAATGTCGCTCATAAATGTGTCACATTACTTTCCAAATATACGATGATATTAAGAACTCGTAATACAATGCATATCCTTTTCTTCGAGCTGGAAATGAAATTTTCACAGCCTTGTAGAATCAAAGCCTGTTGACATAAACCTCGAATAGGTTTCAGCAGCGCGTGCGGCCACTGAGACCCAGAAAGGAGAGGATCGAATAATAAGAATGCCTTTCTAGTCTGTCATAATCAGAAAAAGGAGAACAAAAAGAGTAGTAGCTACCCCTGTCACTAGTTGCATATTTCGATAACTATGAGTTTTTCGAAGATATGATATAAAATCGGTACACCCTGTAGCTTAAGGCAAAAGTTGATAATAATAGCTCTGAAGAAAAAAAAGAAAAAAGTGGGTATTAGCCCTAGTGGGTTGTTGTTTTACAGTTTTTATGGATCGCCGCGGCCACCACCGCCGCCAGGAGGAGGTATTGTATTAGTTTGACTTTGGCTGTCTGACTGAGTCACGACTGCACGGTTGTTTTGTTGAACAACCTTCCGAGCTTCAACATCAGCTATTGTACTCACGCTGGCTGTTATTAGCGCTGCAACTGCAACGAGTGCTATTGCTACTATCATCATTCGTTGGCTGTTATTTGGGAGATTCATTCATTTTAGAGAAGAAAGATGATGTATAATATAGCTTCTATAATACATTCTATATAAGTACAAAAGCAATTTGAAATCTCATAATGTAATATTTAGCATTTTATGGGTAATATTTAAAAGAATACAAAACTCGACCTACTCCTCTTTAGCGGTGCCTGAAGTCACAACCTATAATGGTCTGCCATCTTGTGATTATTACCTGTATGACCTCATAGCTCCTTTCTTGGAATTAAAGCATGCGTTATTTGTCAAGGAGAACCTGCCACAATTGTTGGTACGTCTGGCAATGACAACCGATTTTCAACAGAAGGTAGAGATGTTATTGCACTTCTTGAAGGAGACGACATCATGCGAGGACTAGGTGGAGACGACCTTATCTGTGGTGATGAGGGCCATGACCAGATATTTGGTCTCGATGGACCAGACACCTTATTTGGTGACAATGGTAATGACGTGGTGAATGGCGGCGATGGTAGTGACTTCGAGGTAGTTGGAGACAATGGCAATGACACCCTGATTGGAGAGGCTGGCGATGACAAAGTCAACAGCTTTGACTTTGTAGTAGGTAATGGCAACTTAGACGGTGGCCCCGACACAGACATTTACACAAGTGACCCTGACCCTCAAATCAACTGTGAGATTTGAGAGAAACAAAAGATATACTGGGCGAAGACTGGATCTGCAACAGTTGCGAACCTGCAGGTTCTAAACTGAACTAAACTAAAAGCGGTGTCACACTTTCTGTCTGGTCTGTCCGAGCAATCCGTCCTTCTTCTTCTTCAATTTTCTTTTTCCTTTCTTTTCCTGTTCTCCGTCTATAGAGTCATTTCCGATTCTTGACATAAGATAATAGCAAGAAATACTAAGCATAAGTTGATACAAATGCAAAACACTAACAATAAGAAAGAAGAAGCTATGAAGAAGATGGCCAAAAGAGAAGAATATGAATACACTCCCAAAGAAGGATTTGTCCTCACACACTTCTTGACTGTGAAGGATGTGAAACGCTCTGCGGAGTTTTACCTTCGAATTCTCGGAGGGAAAGTTATTCGCAGTGGAGAACCTACTATCATCCAAATTGCCAATAGCTGGATAGTTTTAAACATAGGCGGCGGCCCAACTGACGATAAGCCGACTATAACTCTACATACACCTCAGAACCCAAATGAGGCCAGCAACTTCATGATTATTCGTGTCGCAGACATCTGGTCCTCTTACAATGAATGGCAAAGTAGAGGAGCTGAATTC
>DATCWI010000085.1:0-5938 GCA_036566425.1 Nitrososphaera sp. | reverse complement strand
CGGAGCGGCATCCGCAACAAGCGCAGATCCAGATACAAACCGACTGACGGGCGATTATTATCAAGAATACAAATGCGGCAGCTGCGGCTATCCAGAAGGCGGCCAAGTCAAAGCAGACCAAGTCAAAGATCAAGAAGGGATAGGAGAATCTATGAACACCAGCCGCAACAGCGACATCGACAACAAAGATAACCAACCCTTTTAACGAATTTTATTACCTCAGTAGCCGTAGCATAGGCTACCCCTTTTTAGCACAAGCTTAGGAGTGGACTTTATCACCAACACAAAGCCAACGATCTCTAAAGATATGCCTAGTATAGCGAGTAACATATTTTATTACTATCGCATATAATCCCGTCAATCGTCATGATGTAAATTCTACCCCTACATTAGACCGACATCATGCGACTGACTCTCGATATATCCAGCAGATGTAATCTTGATGAACTCAGCATTCTTTTGCATCTCTGTAATAGTTTTTGCACCACAGTAACTGAGCCCTGACCGCAGGCCGCCTGCCATCTGTCTTATGATTTCTACTACGCTTCCATTGTATGGGACCATTGCCTCAACACCTTCTGGGACGTAATCGTTAAGATCATCAGAGTCTACTACCTGAGGTCCTGCTTCACGGTATTTCCTGCCTAACGATGCATAAAATGATGCCATGCCTCGATACATCTTGTATTTTTTGCCGTTTTTGACAAGGGTCTTGCCTGGGCTCTCATCTGTTCCACCAAAGAGACTTCCTATCATTACTGACGATGCACCTGCAGCTAATGCCTTGGTAATATCTCCAGAGTTGCGGATGCCGCCATCAGATATTATGGGTATCCCGTAATCGCGTGCTACTTTGACACTATCAATTACAGCAGTCAGTTGCGGCACACCTGAGCCCGTTACGACTCTTGTTATGCATATTGAGCCGGATCCTACTCCTACCTTGACTGCATCAACACCCGCCTTGATGAGGTCACGGCTGCCTTCGCCTGTAGCAACATTGCCTGCAATAAGCTCGCAGCCAGGAAATGCCTTTTTAATCATGTGCACTGTATTGATAGCGTTTTCACTGTGGCCATGTGCAATATCGACTACAATAATGTCTGCGCCAGCCTCGAGCAGTGCTTCTGTACGCTCCAAATAGTCTCCTTTGACGCCAACTGCAGCTCCTACTAGCAATCTGCCTTTCCGGTCTTTTGATGCATAAGGATATTGTTCCATTTTCAAAATGTCCTTGCTCGTAATAAGCCCAACGATGTGTTTTTTATCATCGACCACGGGCAACTTCTCTATCCTTTTATTGTGCAAAATCTCCTTTGCTTGATCTATATTAATGCCAGCCTTGGCAGTAATGACATCTTTTGTCATAAGCTCTGACACCTTGAGTTTGTTGTTCTTTTCAAATGTGATGTCGCGCCTTGTTATTATACCAAGGAGCTTGCCTCCCTCTTCGACAAGCAGGCCCGAGACGCTGAACTCTGCCATAACCTTTTTCGCTTCTGCTACTGTCAAATCAGGTTTGATAGTATATGGTTGCTCTATCATTACGGACTCTGAACGCTTGACCTTTAGGATCTCGTCTACCTGATCCTCTATTGTCATAAATCGATGGATAATTCCAATACCACCTTCTCTTGCTAAGGCAATTGCCATGCCTGATTCAGTGACGGTATCCATGTTAGCGCTTATGATTGGTATATTCAGCGTAATGTTACGTGACAGCATGGTGCGCAGGTTTGTTTGAGATCTAGAAACTATCGGCGACCGTTTAGGAACGAGAAGTACGTCATCAAATGTCAGACCCTGTACAATGTCCAACTATTTCCTTGACGTGTATCAGCTCTGAAGCATTATAAGCGTTTGCCAACCTAAGCTCTCAACAATTGCAGTAGAGTCACAGCCTGCACTGTTTCTCGAACGTTATGTGTTCTGATGATATTTGCGCCATTAAGAACAGCAATTGTTTCACATACTATTGAAGGTATCAGGCGATCTTGTGCCGCATTCAGGTTCAGCAGGTGTCCAAGGAAAGATTTCCTTGAGACTGATATACAGATCGGCTTTTTGAGCATGGTAAGCTTGTGCAGATTGGATAGGATTTCAATATCACGTGTATACCATGGCATATCTGTCATTTTAGTGAAAAAGGGATTTTTCCCTTCTTGACGGAAGAAGCCTATAGATGGGTCAATTATTGTATCTTTGATCCCTGCTGCGTTTGCCAATCTTATGCTTTTCTTCAATGCGTCAAGAGTACTAACTATCCTGCCCATTGCAGACGCTTTGCTGTATGCGCCGATTATCATAGCTACACCAGCTTTTGCTGCAATATCTGCCATTTCGCTATCGTATTTTAGTCCAGTTACATCGTTAATTGCATCTGCGCCAGCTGCTATTGCTTCTTTTGCAACAGCGGCCCTTGGTGTATCTGCCGAAATCGGTAAGTCGCAGACACTCCTGACAGTCTTGATGGCATCTGTGACTCTTCTTATTTCCTCTTCAATTGGTACAAGCACTGTCTGCACGTAAGGAGCAGTAGACATACCTCCAATGTCGATAATATGAGCGCCATCCTCTTGCATCTGCTTAGCTGTAGCTGCTATTTCTTGCTTGTCAGTTTTGACAGAACCTTTGTAGAAGGATTCAGGACTAGTATTGATTATGCCCATTACTTTTACCGCATACTTCTTACCAACTGGCATAGAGCGGATCTTCAACGCCGCAATCTAGCCACCATCTGTGGTATATATTTACAATATTGATGATGTCAACACGGATAAATCTAATTTGATATGTATATGTAAGATATACGCATGGAACAACAAAATTCCGATACTGCTGCCAGTCCTATCCGCAATATTCCCACTCGAGTATTTTTCACCAAGGGCAGAGGCACTCACAAGGATTATTTGACAAGCTTTGAGCTTGCCCTCAGAGATGCGGACATAGCTGACCTCAATTTGGTGTCTGTATCAAGCATACTGCCTCCTCATTGTAAAATTATCAGCCGCCAGGAAGGGAGAAAATACTTGCAACCTGGACAGGTTGTATTTACAATAATGGCAAGATCAGCCACTAACGAGCCCAACAGGCTTATTGCTGCATCAATTGGTTTGGCAAGGCCAGCAGATGGAAGCCAGCATGGATACCTATCAGAGCATCATTCTACAGGCGAAACTGCACAAAAGGCGGGTGACTATGCCGAAGACATGGCAATGGAAATGCTTGCAACTACTCTCGGGCTACCAAATGATCCAAGTCTAACATGGAGTGAAAAAGAGGAACAGTGGAGGTTGTCAAACAAGATCTACAAAACACAGAACTTTACCCAGTCCGCGGAAGGTCACAAAGATGGCCTGTGGACTACCGTTATAAGTGGAGCCGTGCTTATACTGTAATTTCGAAGTTGACCTGTGCGGAGACACTTTGAGAAGATGATGACGATGAGATAGTCTGCACTGTAGCAGTATAGTCTCCAGCAGGAACATTATTGCCACTGCCATCCTGTTGATTCCAAGTTAGTGTTTTCGATGCCCCACGAATCAGTTCAGTTATAACTTTGGCTGTAGCAACACCGTACATCTGACCAGTATTAGTGTTCTGAAACTTTAGACCCAATGCCGAGTCAGAAAAGGTCAATGTCTCATCACCTATGTTCTTGACGGTGATTGTTACTGGCTGACTAATTCTGTATCTTGCTTCATCAGTAGTTATCACCAAGACGCTGGAGCTGATACTGCTTTCTTGGATGTTACTATTGAGAAACTCTTTAGCCTCTTGGGTAATATTTTGCACTGCAGGATTGTTCACAATTATTTCAGCACCTCTTATCAATCCCGAAAAGAAGACGCCTGCTCCAAGCCCGATAACTACCAGGGCTATTACCGCAATTGCTATCCATGTTATCAGGCCCATAACCTATTGCAACCCAGCAAGTGTCTTAACGATTCTGGATTTCTACTCTAGCGAAAATCGAGTGAAGAATTATCAGTCTTACAATTATAATTTTATTAGTAACTGCATGATGTTGCTTTAAGGGCAGCTGAAAAATATCACAATACCTGCAAACATACACAAGCGCGCAGTCTTGTAATTGATTAAACAAACTCTCATGGGATTGTTCGTGTTGGTATATTACAGATTTTGTTATCTGACTATAGTATGCTATCTGCTAATAGATATGCCTGCTGCCTTTAGTTGTCTGATGACATAGTCTACTTGGCCTGCTGTGACCCTCTCAATTGTAGGGAGAGAACTAAGGTTCGTGCTTGTCCTTTGCGACAACATGCCGTTGATGAGTTGTGCGATCATCTCTGAATCATAAAATGCACGTGTTTCCTCAAGAAGCTCCGCTACTTTGACTGGATCCATTCCGCCAGTTATCTTGCTACTAGTAATCAGATTGCCAAACTTCTGAACGGATTCAAAAATACCTATGTTGTAGGCTATGAATGCTATTTTTTCGGGTGGCAGTATGTCCTCAATATCTGACGGTTGCATATGTAATAATGCAAAGGCTTTCTTGATAATAAATTGTATAACTTCTTCCTTCTTGGGACAATGAGTATTAGCCTAGGTTGTTAGCACTTGAATATTTAAGAACCCAAGTATTGCAGTCTGCATTTGCATTGTTTATTAAGCAAAATCATTCGTTGCCTATCAGGGTGATCGATAAAAACAGACTGTGTGTCCGAGCCACTAGCTAGCTCCTTTTTCAGAGTGCTTTTGTGATTAAAGCCGCGTTTGATCATTTCTGTTACCACCGTCTCATGTCTGTTATAAAGCGCCAATAGCTTGCCTTTCCAACGCAGAGTTTCTGGATGATGTGCATACCCCTTTTTATTTTCTGTCAAAATCTTCCAAATTGCATGGATTTCTCTATGCTCTCCTAACAAATGGTTGTTACATAGTATCCTAGCCTCAATATCCCATACGCGCATTGCTGTGACGTTACATATTTCCCAAATCAAATAGATAACTATGTGGATTCACTTAATCTGTAGCACTTCAATCAGTTGCACAGAGTACATAACGATAGATTGTATTTTATCTCTCTATACAACACATTCTCCAATCATTTTTCCTGAGACTTTTCTACCAAGCCTGCAGCTTTTTCAACCTCATAGGAGCTATTATAAGTCATGTCGTCTCTTAGATTATTCCAAACTGCCTCAAAAATGTCGTTTATTCGATTGCCCATCGCAGGAGACTTTCTGTTGAGATGATTCTTGATATCCTCCTTAGTGGCAGGAAATTTTAGATCTTCGAGCAGATTGGCCATTTTTGCTGCCTTGTCTCTGTCGACAGCTTTGTTTGTTGGAGGCTCGCCTGTGATGTCGCCTGCTCTGCTTATGGTATCTATTCCTGAATTGTTAGGATCCGTATAATTTCTATCATCAGATACATAAGACATTGTAGAGTAGTCTATCTCTCCTCAAAAATAAAAAGATGTTGAATGTACAACAACTGTCATTTGTCCTGCCATATCCCAAAGGTGTTTTGCTGCGGGTCTTCCATTACTGCATAGTAACCTGGACCGAGTTCTTGTTTATTCTTCACTACTTTTGCTCCCAGTTGTTGGGCTTTGCCAACATAGTCATCTATAGACTCAACTGTTACAAACATAGTTGGCATCTGCTCTGGATTTTCTCTTGGAGCTAATGCTCCACTAATTCCTGCATTCTTTATCATCCAGTAATCCTCTGTCTCCCCTTTCTCATATTGCCAGCCAAACAGCGAAGAGTAAAAGCTCTTGAGTTCACCTGTTCTATCAGCAGGAATTTCAAAATGACCTACGTTGTGTTGTGCTGCTGCCATTGCGTCATCATCTTGCCCTTTTTCTACCTCGACTATCGTTGCTGTGACTCTAACTTCTGTTTGACTGTCTGGGCTGCCTGTTCTAATCCTTGCCTTATTTTGTCATCCGCCTGACTTCCAG
>DATCWI010000035.1:0-32249 GCA_036566425.1 Nitrososphaera sp. | reverse complement strand
ACCTTGTCAATATGGCAGTAGCGCCTAAAGATGTTATACCAAAACTCCCAGATAATGTGAGAATATATTGGAAGTTCAATGAATTGACCGACACTGGAGCTACAGGTGCTCCAAGGAAGGCAACAAGGGCAAAAGGAGACAGGATAATAAGTATTCTGGAAAATGTCCTTCTTGCATTTATTTGGAACATGGAAAAGAGTCAATGGAAATATGGTATTAGTAACAGCAGCAATACATAGCATAGAAAATATCGCAATATTAAGATGATAGTTATGCGGTATTGGTTGCAGTAGAGTATTATTGGATATTGGATCGTGCAACATCTCTCTCTGAATCAAAATACAAAGCTGGAAATACAGTGATGTAATTTTTCAAAAACCATAGAAAAGGATTATGCAGTGTATCGGATCGTATATCTCATAGGCTACAAAACTCCTATTGTATAGGATAAAAATACTTGCTCTGAAATGTTTTTATTATGAGACTGAGAGATGCAAAGCAATATGTCTAGCACTTCCCTTGCATCAGTTCCCAACGTAGGTGAAGAGGCTCCGGATTTTGAGCTTCCAGATGTAGATCAAAAGTGGCGCAAGTTGAGCGAATTTAGAGGCAAGAAAACAATTGTCGCATTCTTTCCAGCAGCAGAATCATCTGTATGCACGGCAGAAATGTGTTCCTTTCGTGATCGGTTTGATGAGTTTAGCGACTACGGAGCAAACATAGTAGCTATTTCTGTTGACAGTCCTCATGCAAATAAGGCATTCACCCAGAATCATCATCTTAACTTTCCAGTATTGAGTGACTACAAACGCGATACTATCAAAAGATATGGGATTGTAATGAGTAAACTTGGTACTATGGAGGGTTACAATGCAGCAAAGAGGTCAGTCTTTATCCTTGATGAAAATGGCAAGATAGTCCACAGGTGGATTACAGATAACCCAACTATACAGCCAAACTATAACGAGATCAAAGAAATACTCAAGAACGCCAGGAAGTAGCTTTTATACGGGTAAAAGGAAGGTGCTGTCACTTTATCGGCTCACAATACAGCCAAATGAGCTGTTGAAGTGATAGAGCCGCCAAGAAGAATAGTTAATAAATGCAACCCACATTGCAGCAAGATATTATTGATAAACATACCGTATTTGAGAAAAAAATATCGATTTCACTTGCATTTTCTGCTGCAATCGTGCTGCTACTGCTGCCGACTACGACTAGTCCACTAATACTCTTTAACCTTCAACCAGTACAAGCTCAAAGTAGTGTAACTTTCCGAACTGCAGAGCCATCTCGTGGAGATGACATGTGCACGAGTAACACGGCTATGATAACTTTTGATGCACATGGAACTCCTTCTTCTTCTAATCCACAACATGTGGATATAACTGGTGGAACATTTCAAATAACTTCTATCCATGATGGACAAACATTGTATAGTGGCAATATCTACGGTGGAAGATATGTCAATACCAGCGGGGGTGGCAATGTTGGAATGAGTGCTCAAGCAAATGACGTTACTAATAATAATACTTCTAGTTGCATTTCTAGTGGTGATGACATTTCAATAATTACATCCTGTAGTACATCGGATACAAACAGCATTCATGTCTATGCGTCTAGTCAATATGAATTAGGAAGCTTTGAAGGTGCGGTTGAATGCTCTTCTCAAGGAGATACACAATCTTCCTCTTCTTCTATGACAGGAGGTTCACAAGATGGAGATGGTGACGGAATACTTGATGCTAATGATAACTGTCCGAATCTTCCTCACACAAGATGTTATGAAGAGGAAGATACAGCAATAGTGGTTCATAATAGCAATAGGTGAAAAAAATGTGCAATTCATGATCTGACTTGTTACAGCTTGAAGATGAAGAGCCTTTGACGTTACAGAACCAAAAGCAAAACTATTAACTATTCAATAACTGCCAGTACATCATTTCTTGCGACACTGGCCCCCTGCTTTACCTTTATTTCTTTCAGATTGCCATCCTTATGAGCCTTTACTGCCACCTGCATCTTCATTGATTCTAGCACGACTATAATGTCACCTTTCTTAACCGCAGTTCCAGACTTGGCTGCGATATTAACTACTCTACCAGGAATCTGACTTGTAAGATTGCGGTCTCCACCCCCCATCCCTCCCGTTGCAGATGTCTTCTCAAGCACTTCCGTCATCTTACTATGCTTTTTCACTACCAATGGCTGGCCATCGATCATTATCTTTACTTCTGCAGTGCCCAAATGCAAGATCCTAGCATGATGAAAAGTATTATCAAGCAGAAATTCAAATTCGTTCGTCCCAGATTTTAATAACCGCAATGTATGCTGCTTTCCTCCTATCTTTACCAGTACAGAATTGTTGTCAGTGGTACGCAGTATTTCGCCATCTAAGATCTCAGCGAGGTCACCAACTTTGAACTGCATTTCTATGGTCTCATCATTTTCCAGTTTGACTTGGTCCCAGATCTCTGCTGAATAGTCTCAGCCCTCCTCACAAATTCTGACTGCAACAGCACTGCTGCCACTGCCGCCATTGCGCTTTTCTTGGCTGATTCTTTTGCATTCTCATTCATCTTGTCAAGCAACTTGAAGCGTTCGAGATAATCGGTCGAGAGCTCGCCATTGATAAAGTTTTGATCCTCCATTATAGTTTTGTAAAGCGGAATTGTAGTATTAATGCCCTCTATCACGAACTCATTAAGAGCATTTTTCATCCTAATCCTTGCCTCGTCAAAGTCTCTGCCCCATGCCAAAAGCTTCGCTACGAGTGAATCATAGTAACCAGACACATTGCAGCCGGGGTAAAGATATGTGTCAACCCTAATGCCGGGTCCATAGGGAATGTTGCAGTTCGGTACAATGCCGGTCGAAGGCGCAAATTCATAAAATGGGTCTTCAGCATTAATCCTGCACTCAATTGCGCATCCATTCATCTTCAAGTCTTGCTGCTTGAATTGGATCTCCTCGCCCTGTGCGACTCCTATCTGCAGCTTTACAAGGTCTAGCCCCGTCACCAGCTCTGTTACAGGATGCTCCACCTGCAAGCGTGAATTAATCTCGATAAAGTAAAAGTTACCCTGGGGGTCACGTAAGAATTCTGCAGTTCCAGCGTTCAAATAATCCACGGCATCCACTGATCTTACTGCAATCTCACCGATACGTTCTCGGGTCTTCTGATCTACCACAGGTGAAGGCGACATTTCAATGAGCTTTTGATGACGCCTTTGAATAGAACATTCTCGTTCAAATAGATGCCGGCTGTTTCCATGCGAATCGCGTATAAGCTGAAATTCAATGTGCCGGATCCGCTCAAGATATTTTTCTACAAAAAGTGCTGCCTTGCCAAAAGCTGCACGCGATTCTGCAGATGCCATTTCGAACTCCTGTCTCAACTGCTTTTCGTCGAGGGCAAGTCTGATACCTCTACCTCCGCCTCCAAAGGCAGACTTTAGCAAGACAGGGTAGCCTGCTTCGCCAGCAATATCAGCTGCCTCTTCAACGTCTTCGACAATGCCATCGCTTCCCGGCACTGTTGGAACTTTGGCCTTTTTCATGACTGCTTTGCATTTCATTTTGTCACCAGTAAGTTCCATAGCCTTGCTGGTAGGTCCAATAAAGATGATCCCATTTTTTTCGCACATCTCTGAAAAATTCTCATTCTCCGAGAGAAAACCGTAACCTGGGTGAATAGCATCTGCTCCTGCCGTCTTGGCAGTCTCGACTATCTTGGTCATGTTCAAGTAACTCTGAGATGGTGCTGCAGAACCAATGTGATATGCTTCATCAGCTCGTTTTACATGCACTGCGCGTACATCCTCGTCAGAGTAAATAGCTATTGATTTTATTCCAAGATCTCGGCAGGCTCGAATAATCCTAAGAGCTATTTCGCCCCTATTTGCGATCAGTATGCAGGTTATTTTGTTCGACATCGCCATCACAGGTTGATGTTGCCATGCTTCTTCCAAGGCCTTGGTTCTTTCTTATTTGCAAGAGCATTGAGTGCCTGTATTATCATGGGTCTAGTCTCCATTGGATCTATAACCACGTCAATAATACCTTTTTCTGCAGCTATATACGGGTTTGCGAATTTATCACGAAACTCTTTAGCAAGCTTTTTCTTTGTTTCAGCCGCATTGGGGGCGTTCTTTAGCTCCCTCCTATGTATGATAGTGATTGCGGCTTCTGGACCAAGGACAGCAATTTCCGCGCTAGGCCAAGCGTAGTTGATGTCAGCGCGCAGATTCTTGCTTCCCATGGCAATGTATGCCCCACCATAAGCCTTGCCGATTATGCATGTTACTTTAGGGACTGTAGCCTCACAGTATGCAAATAGCAGCTTGCTGCCGTGCCTGATGATACCGTTGTGCTCTTGATCTGTTCCAGGAAGGTATCCGGGTGTGTCAACAAGAGTCACTATTGGGATATTGAATGCATCACAAAATCTGATAAATCGGGCAGCCTTGTTTGACGAATTGATGTCAAGCGCACCTGCCAAGTACATTGGCTGGTTTGCGATAATACCCACCGACCTGCCGTCCATCCTTGCAAACCCCACGATGATATTCTCAGCAAACAGCTCATGCACTTCAAAAAAGTCTCCATTGTCGACGATTGACTTGATTATCTCTTTTACATCATACTGCTGGTAAGGGTTCTCTGGAAGGATATTAATCAACTTGGGATCGATTCTGTTAGGATCGTCATTTGTATCGATTATCGTTGGTTCTTCAGCATTATTGTGAGGTATGAAAGACAAGAGCTTCTTTATCTTGTCAAAGCAATCATACTCATTACTGGCGATAAAATGGGCAACACCGGATTTGGTAGCATGCGCACGTGCCCCTCCTAACTCTTCAAAGGATACTTCTTGGCTGAGCACTTCTTTGACCACTTCAGGACCTGTGACAAACATCTGGCCGACATTTTCAACCATCACTACAAAGTCAGTCATTGCAGGTGAATATACTGCGCCACCTGCGCATGGACCTATGCTCGCTGTAATTTGTGGTATTACGCCTGAGGCCATTGTATTATGAAAGAAAATTTCGCCATAGCCATCCAGGCTCATGACACCTTCCTGAATGCGCGCGCCACCAGAGTCGATTATGCCAATAATGGGGCAGCCTACTTTCATAGCATGATCCATTGCCTTGGATATTTTCTTGCTGGTCATTTCGCCAAGGGAGCCACCAAGAACAGTGAAATCAAAAGAAAATAGAAACACCTGCCGGCCGTTTATGGTTCCAAAGCCAGTAACTGCTCCATCGCCATAGAATTTGGGAAGCGTAGGGTCATCGCTTCTATGTGTGACGTACTTATCCAGCTCTACAAATGAGCCTTCGTCGAGCAATAGAGCGATTCTTTCCCGAGCAGTGAGCTTGCCTTTAGAATGTTGAGCCTCAATCCTCTCCTGGCCGCCGCCGCTCTCAGCAGATTTTTTCATTGAAGCCAGTCGTTTGATTTTCTCTTCATGCATAGAGATATAATGTAAGCGCATAAGTCGTTATATAAATTCATTACAGAGAAGAGCTATTCTCTCAGGCTAGCTCGCCCACCCTGAGCCCGGCGAAAGACGTTCATGCCAAGGTTGTAGTTTTCAAACAGCGACAGCAGTGTTTCAACTTCTGTAGAAAGCATTGCGATCTCGCCTCTATTTTGCTCAGGGTTCTTCATAAGCTCTTCAAGCTGCTCTTTTTTTCTAGCTAAGAGCTTGCCTACATTCTGCTCATATTCACTTGACACAGAACTTGTTGTCTGTCATTCAAATTTTAACTTTTAGTTAAGCTAACTAGGCAAATTGTAGTTAATGAGATCTAGAAATTTTGGATGATATGTCAAATGGTAAGTGGCCTTAAATAAGAACATTTGAACAAGAGAGGACAACAAATCTTTTCTGTAGAATATAGAGAGGAAGACAGAATAAATAAGAAGAACAAATAGAAGAGAATTTAACGTAGAGGAAAAGTCTAAGTTAGCAGTGAGAGCAGAGTGGGCAGAAGTATTTTTGCTGAGCTGACATCGAGCAATTACTTGTATCATAGCCATCATTAGAACCCTGCTGGAGTGGGAATAGCAAGGGAGTCTAGCTGCAGCAGTAGAGACCCACAAAATACCATTAGGCCATTATTTTTATCGTTATTGGTACTGTCATGATTTGTAGGTAGGTCAATGGCCATATAGCAATATTTTTGCAATTCTAAAATTAGACGGAGGACAAGCTGACACTTACGATTGTAAGCTGCAGCCTTTATCTAAGAACAGAGTCTTAGATTCTATGTATGTTCAAAGACCCTGTATGCAATATGATGGTCGATGAGAAGAAAACCATGTTTGTATCAGAATCTGGCGACGGAAGAAAGGTGTATTTGTGCTCATCAGCATGTAAGAGCCAGTTTGAAGCAAACCCCAGCAAGTATGGATACTGACGTCAGACAATAGCGGTGCGCTTAGACGTTCGCTGTATCTATATATACCTCTTCTTCTCTTTTCCTCTACTTTATTTTGTTGAATCGTCTAAGAAGTATATATTTTAGGATATGAACCAAACACAAAAATCAAGATTCAAAGTAGTTGGAATGTATTGCACTACGTGCAAGCCAATTGTAGAAAATCAATTAAAAGGCAATGAAGCTATCAAAGATATAGACATTGACTATATGACGGATTCTGTAATTGTGGAATATGATCCAACGTTAACAACTAAAGAGGAAATAAAAGAAAGGCTGGAAAATTCAGGTTACAAATTCGTCAGAGTCTCAGCATAGGAGAGATCAGTCCATAAAACTGTTTTAGAGAGTTTAAAGGAAATTGGACTATGACATATTTTCTTCCTCTTCCTCCTTATAATATAACATACTGGAAAGAGTATATTGCAAGACCGTTAAATTCGCCAAGCAAAAGGAGCAGCAGAGTGGGATGATAGAAATCGTATCATTATCACCATCATCATCATCATATTGCCTAGATTTGACTTTGATCTCTTTGCAGTATTTATTGGCTCAAGATAAGGGTCGTTAACTACCCGATACGTGAGCAAGGACGATCATAAACTGAATTTTTTGCTTCTTTACAAATGTAAACTCCTATTGCTATATAAGAGAAGGTTCCAAGGTTAGGCATATGGCAACTGATCCCGTCTGTGGTATGTTTGTTGAAGAAAAGCCAGAGTCTATACAACACGTAGTGGATGGAAGGAAATACTATTTCTGCAGCACACAATGCCTCAACGAGTTTACAGAACCAGAAAGAGAATTACAAAAACTGAAAAAACATGTTGCAATAAGCATTGCCCTTACAATTCCTATTGTTATACTAACGCTTCCCCACATGTTTCCTTTACAGCTTGAAGGCTTAATTCCTCTTCCAATGGAGATCAGCAATTATGTCATGCTTGCGTTAGCAACACCAATCCAGTTCTGGATAGGTTGGCGCTTCTACAAGGGTATGTGGGACGGGGTGAAGGCGAGAGCATCTAATATGGATACATTAATAGCGCTAGGAACTAGCGCAGCATACATTTATAGCGCAGCGGTTACCCTTGCGCCAGGGTACTTTCCGTTTGCATCAGTGTATTTTGAAACTGCAGCAATCATAATTACATTAATCTTGATAGGCAGGCTGCTAGAGACAAGGACCAAGGAAAAAGCATCAAGTGCAGTTAGGAAACTGATGGATCTCCAGCCTAGGATGGCTAAGGTGATAAGGGAAGGAAACAGGGAGGAAGAAATTCCTGTTGAGCAAGTTCGGGAAGGAGACATCCTTGTAATAAGACCAGGAGAACGCGTGCCCGTCGACGCCGTCGTAATCAATGGAGCATCTTCAATAGATGAGTCTGCAATCACTGGCGAGAGCATCCCTGTTGACAAGTCTAGGGGAAGTGAAGTCATCGGCGCCACAATCAACAAGAGTGGGCTTCTTACAGTCAGAGCTGCTAAGGTAGGTCAAGATACCGTGCTCTCCCAGATAATTACACTTGTAGAGAACGCAAGGATGGGCAGGGCACCTATGCAAAGAATAGTAGACCAAGTTGCAAAGTACTTTGTGCCTGCAGTTATTGCTGTAGCACTTGGCGCAGGGCTTGGATGGTATTTTGCAGGGGGAGCAGGGCTAACATACTCTCTACTTGCGTTCGTATCAGTGATAATAATAGCATGCCCGTGCGCACTTGGCATCGCTACCCCTGCGGCATTGATGATGGGGGCAGGCAAAGGTGCGGAGAATGGCATACTATTCAAAAGCGGCGAATATTTAGAAATTGCAAGTAAGGTAGATACGGTAGTATTTGACAAGACTGGCACCTTAACAGAAGGAAAACCGTCGGTCACAGATATCATAGACCTATCTGATGACATCGGTGAAAATGAACTATTAAGACTTGCAGCAATTGCAGAATCCGGTTCTGAGCATCCTCTAGGACAAGCACTTGTCAGGAAGGCAAAAGAGGCGGGTCTACCTATATCAAATCCAGAGTCATTTGAAGCAGTTTCAGGTCATGGCCTCAGGGCGACATATGCAGGTCACACAATTTTAATTGGAAACAGAAAGATAATGCATGAAAACGGGATTAATGTTGACAGCCGTATTGATTTAACATTATTATCTAGCCTTGAGGAGGAAGGCAAGACAGCTATACTTGTATCAATTGACAGCAAGCTTTCGGGAATAGTTGCAATGGCAGATACAATTAAGGAAAGTGCAAACGAGGCGGTTGATTCGCTCAAGAACAAGATGGGTATAGAGCTGATAATGCTGACAGGCGATAACGAGAGAACAGCCAAGGCTATTGCATCTAAGCTTGGAATTGACAGAATAATTGCTCAAGTACTACCACAGCAGAAAGAAGAGGTAATTTCAAAGCTCAAATCAGAAGAAGGTAGAGTTGTGGCCATGGTTGGAGACGGCATAAATGATGCACCAGCACTAGCCCGTGCAGATTTGGGAATAGCGATTGGGTCTGGAACGGATGTAGCAAAAGAAACAGGTGGGATAATTCTAATAAAAGGTGATGTAAGGGAAGTAGCGACGGCTCTGGAATTGGGCAAAAAGACGGTATCGAAGATAAAGCAGAATCTATTCTGGGCATTTGCATACAATACTGGTCTAATACCTATAGCAGGGGGTGCTTTGGTACCCTTGTTGGGACTAAGTGTGTTTGGATGGTTACCCATACTTGCAGGGGCTGCTATGGCTCTGAGTTCGGTAACAGTAGTAGGAAATTCTATACTGCTTGGAAGATACAGGCCACACTATGCAGCAGCAGCAGCAGCAGCAAAACCAAAGGAAGAGCACCGGTACTCTGACAAAGAGCTGAAAAGTGTGTATGCGCCAACTAATAGTATTAAAGGTGGAGGGTAAAAGTCAGTAAGTTGGATTTTTTATTTGACAGAATAAAAGATAGAGTGGCAAGGTGGGCAAATGATGAAAGTAGAGTAAACGATTCAGACCTTATCTTTTCTCTATCCTCCTCCCACATTGCTTTGGATATGAAGATCGGGCTTGTAACAACTGGTAGATGCGTACTAGTGATAAAGACCAGTGGCGGGCAGTATTTTCTCGAAGTGGAAAAGGAAATCAAGAGGTTCCTCGACACCATGGAAAGAGAAGAATACTCTGCCGTTGACTTACATTGTGATACAATTACAGACTACCAGGGTTATCTATGGATTGTCCTCTATGGAAAAAGGATGGAAGACCTCTTGGTAGGAGTGATGGCAGTTGGGGACTTGGTCAATGAGCGAGGCTTTTCAGACCAAATAATTGCAACAGCTTTTCAGTTTTACAACGAGAGAGACAACGATCAAAGCTCCTTTATAGTATATGACTATAAATCGAACAAGTTTTATCCATTTGTCCCTGTAGATCACACAAGAAAGACTCGAAACAACACAGAAGAAATGAAAATCATGGAAACTATTGCAGATGAAATACCTTTTGAGAAAGACCAAGATTTGTGGCACCCCCTCTGGGATCTTCCCCTGTAATAAAAGTATCAAGATCTTCCTACAATAACGCGTTTATTAACTTCAACACTTGATTACAACTATAACTCCATATTGCAGGCACAGTATAGTGTCCTATAGAAAGCAGGGCTTGGACACTTCTCAAAAATTTAAAACTGAAAATTCTAGCAATACTACGTCCAAGTTCTTACTTTTGTTACCCTGCGAACCCTTTCAATAAATGCATGCTGGTAATCTTGGTAGGCATTCTTGTCTTCCAGACACTCATTGCAGATAGACGCCTGCGATATCGCTTGTCTACCATAGCCGTCAGCCTCCACAAACCCTGAGTCGTTGTGAGCAACAACAGGCCTGCCGCAGATAAAGCAATCAATTTTTGCTGCAATCGACCGTTGCCTGTTCATATCGACCTGTTTTTTTTCAGTTGTTGCTGTCTGGTAGGTGGTCTTGCATTCGATATGCTTGATCGCCTTGCTACTCTTTGACCAAAGTGCATACTGGCCTGAAGGTATTTCTTTGCCGCATGCAGAACACTTGCCCTTGTATTTCACCAAAAGCCTTACCCAATCATTCATTTTCTTTTCGCCTTCTCGATCTCTTTTGCTATTGCCTCGCCAACGGATTCGTCCTGAAAGTTACCTATCGAAAACTCCACTGGATCTATTTTTTCATCAATCATTGCTCGGATAAAATACGGTAGGACAAATAATCCCGCAGAGCTTCTTGATATATGAAGAGTCAACGCAAGTTCATCCAAGATCTTCTTTGTCGACTGCGATCGGGCAAATATCGGCCCCATCACAGGCCATGGCATGGAATACTGTTGGTATTTGATGCCCTTCTGGCGTGATTTATCATATAACCCTGTTGCGATTAGACTATTTACGTATTTTAAAAGGTGCCACTGCCTTGATGCGTTGGCCCTTCCAACAATAATATCTGCTTTAGAAAGTACATTTAACAAAGAAGCAAGATCGTGTTGTTCTATTTCTGAGGAAACTATACTCGAGAATAGTGCTGCTAGCATATCTTTCCGCCTCTCCTCAGGGGAAATCAACCGATATCTGGGGTCAGGATATGACGCATCTGCTCTTATTATGAACTGCATTGCTTGGTCCAGCGTGTCGGCATTAAAGTAACCATTAATTGCATCTGCAATATCCACATCTACTATGTCTTTGTTTGAAACAGTGGAATATCCAGCGGTACGTGACTGTGCGCTGTTGAGCAACGATCGGATGTCACCTCTACTGTTGCTTATTATTGATATCTTGTCATCTGACCCTAGTTTCACCCCTTCTGTCTGCAGCACATGATCTAGAAATAGCAGCAATAGGCGAGGGGGCACTGGACTAAATTCCACTATTTTGCAAGCTTTGGCAAGCTTCGTTATCTTAAGTGACTTTTTGTTTACGGCCATTATCACTGGCACTGTTGGTTCTTTTATTAGATTAACAAGAGTGTCAAGACCGCCTGTGTCCTCTCTACCCGAGATGCCATCCACCTCATCTAAAAAAAGCATTATTTTTTTACCGATTAGATTGGCGGTGTTTTGAAAAATGGGTGTTATTCTTGCCTGCAAGGCTTCCTTGTTACGTATGTCACTTGCATTCATTTCCACTACATCATAATTAAATTGTCTTGCAAGTGTATGTGCTAGGGTGGTCTTACCCGTGCCTGGCGGACCCACTAATAGAAGTGGTCGGCTGCCACTAACCCATCCTGCCAACCACTTTATTGCAACAAGTCGAGCATCCTCGTTACCCACCATTTCTTGAACGGTCTTTGGCCTGTGCTTTTCAGACCACATCAACATCATCATCATCTTTCCGCAATAACTTCCTCTATCTTTTTGTTGAACTCATCAAAGGGCGCACGGTGTATAAGTTCATTATACCAGTACTGATTGTAGTGCCGGACAGTCAAGAAAAGAAACTCCAAAAAAGGCTTTATCTCAAAGTTCTCAGGCAACATGTCAATTGCAATTTTTGCTTCATCCAAGAAGAGATCACTCTTTGCCATTGTGAGTTCAAAGCCCCTCTGGACATCACGCATATTGATAGCAAAGTAGAGTGGCCATGACGGAATCTTGACTTCATTGTTCCCTAGGGCATCTTCGATCTCATTACCACATCCAACACACTCACCGGCCTTAGCCATGCCAAGATGAAAAATGTCAGAAAGAGGACGGCGATTAAGCGCCATGTTCCTGCCAGCAGTTCCCATCACTGCCCTGTATTTCTTATAACACTCAGTCATGTTTTCATCATTAATTGACGCCGGTTCCATCTTTAGTTTGACATCTGTGTACTGGCCGATTCTGGCATTGCGAAAGCCCTCTTCAAAAGCCTTCAGAACTGCATCACCTCCTTGAGCAATATTGGCGCGCGCTATTGCAAGTATGTAGGGGTTCATGAACTTGTAATCGTCAAGATACTCCAGGTCTTCGTCCTTGTCAACTATTCTGTCCATTGGCTCTGAAAGATCAATTGCAATTATGTGACCATCGATAACCGCTTTCCTCTTTTCTTCAGATTCACTGTCGCCAAAATACTTAGATGCACCATCGTAAAGTGCACTGAAAACTGGAAATGTCATTTTGACAAAATTAGAGTTTAGTATACGTCTGACTCTGTCAGCAAGAATGTCAGGGTTTGACAATCTCATTTGGATATCTGGCAGGCGATTGTATGATAGGACAAGCTCTTCTGAACCGGCCTCTTCGGCAAATTTGCGTATTGTATCTGAGGGACTACTATCAGTGATTATCGCTTTATGCAAGGATAAAGTGAATCGCTGGACGAAGCTAGGAAATTCCTGTTCTGTCTTTTCCTTGTAATGGTTGAACTGCTTGTAGCCCTTACTTTGCATCATCCTCTCCTTGATTATGCTCTTCCCTGCATGCGTCCTAAGAAGGGCCTCTTTTGAAAAAATCAATTCATCCTTGCTGCTCATTTCTCTGGCTTTTGCCACCTATTGTTATTTAATCATTCATAATCGGTATTCCTAGCTTAGGAAACTTTCCTACATACATTACTGTCTTTCAGAGTTTGAAGAGAAGTATAGTAAAAAGAGGCGGAATGAGCACGAATAATGTCACTACATATACTAATGATAATAGAACGTTGCTGCAATTTGTATAAAAGTAAGCTCAGAACGTTGTAGGTGTATATATACTACTATTTCTCTTCCTTTTTCTCAGAGTTGTCGCTTTCCTCTTCTTCGTCCTCGTCTTCCTCTTCCTCTTGTTCCGCTTCCGCTTCCACTACAGCAAAACCAAGTTCCTTTGCTCTATTTGCAAGTTCCGACATTTTTTGGACTACTATAGCTCCATCTTCTTCATCTATTGTTAACTCCAATTCTACTTCAAACACCATATGTTATATTATCACCTAATTCATGCTAGACGTACTACATAAATGCATATTATTACACGTGTGTGCTTTCTGCTATTGATACTGTCCGCAAGAAGCTGCAGGGTTACCAGGAATATTACATAATTGCAGTACTGGACAATATGGTTATGGATTATTATTATTTACAAAACTCACCTACGACACTCTCCAAGTAGTAAAATCCATGGTTGGCTTGGGCATATGAAGAGCAAAATGTTATTTTTAGCAGCAGCACTAGCAACACACTTAGCTGATAAAAATTAATTCTGTAAAAAGAAGATAAAAGGAGCTTTTGTTTACCTTGAAGCCATAGCGATTCTTTCTTGCTCATTCTTTTTCTTAATAGCATGACTTGCCATGTCATTATTCGCAGCGAGAAGGATTTCTTTAGCAAGTGCCTCTTCGATGGTCTGTAGGCTTGAATATGTTGATTCCCTCACACCTTCTGCGATAAAGCGAAGTGCAAGATCGATCCTGCGCAGCGGAGCCACATCAACCGATACATGATAGACGACACCACCATATACAATACGAGTTGTGTCCTCGTTTGGAGAAGAGTTCTCAATTGCCCTTACCAGTAGATCTACAGGGTTCTTGCCAGTTTCAAGGTGTATGATTTCAAATGCTGTTTTAATAACGTTGAGCATCTTTGCCTTCTTGCCACCCATTCTGCCAGTATTCTTTGCATACTTTTTGCCAAAGTGCATCATCTTGTTTGCTAGACGCTCGACAATATTGACCTCTGCTTTCTTCAAGCGCTGGTGCTCGTGTCTACCAAAGGTGACTGGGATGACTGCAGGCTTTAGGTTAATGACGGACTTGAGGCCAGGATCATTTATTTCAATATTGTTCATATCCCACTTGTGGAATAGCTGGATGTTTACCTGTTCCTTCCCGCTCATCTTCTCGGCTTCTCCTTTCTTCCATAGACAAGTTCAATCAATGAGACACCGTTAACTTTGAAGACCTGCCATCTGACGCCCGGAATGTCACCCATTGCTCCGCCCATCGAGCCCCCGATACCCCCAATGATCACCTCGTCGTGTTCATCGACAAAGTTAAGAGCACCATCCCTTGGTAAGAAGGCAGTAACGGACTTGCCATTCTTTATCAGCTGAACTCTGACGCACTTGCGTACAGCAGAGTTGGGCTGCTTTGACTCAATACCAACCTTTTCCAACACTATTCCTCTTGCCTGTGGCGCACCCTCTAGGGGATTTGCCTTCTTGTCAAGCATGAGCATCCTTCTCTTATAATATTTCTCTGACCACCGAGCACGGCTCTTTTTTGCCTTAAGAACCCTGCCGGCGAACAGACCTAGTGGAGATTTACCCATTCATATTCACCCTATTACTACTATTTCCCTGCTCAGGGCCAACTATTAACACATTGGATATTTGGAAGTATCGCTTCGCAAGAAGCCTTGCCTTCTCTGCATTCCTCCCTTCCCGTCCTACCACGGCGCCTTTTTTCCTTGGATCAACTGTGACAACTGCCTGCTTCGTCCCATCACCTCGTTCAGATATCCTAACATCATTTATCATATCAGCATTGAGCATGTTGCGGATGAACTCTGAAGGGTCATCAGAAAATTCAACAAGTTCTATCTTTTTTGCAACCATGTTTTGCAGCTGTTTGATTGTAGAACCGCCTTTGCCAATGGCAAGCCCCATTTGGCCTTTATTTACAACGAAAATAACACGATCCATCTTGTCGTCTACAATGCAGTCTCTTGTTGTTGCGCTTGTTATGCTCTGGAAGAGGGACATTAGGCGCAATTCATCAGAAGTAAGCTTAATCTCAGTCATTTTCATAGTATCCCCACACAGAGATACATCGCAAAAGATGAAGCAGTCGGCAACAATAAATCATTTCCACAACTCAATTTTTATCTCACAGATACCTTTTGTATTACTTGCCCTTTTTTTCTGACACTATTGCGCTTATTTCTTCTGGTGTTCCGCTCTTGATTGCTATAGTAGTGATTCTGAAAGGCTTATTACAGAGCTTGCCCAATTGAACGGAATTGCCAGAATACTCATAGATTGCAACGTTGGTAGACTTGGCCTGTTCTTCAAGCTTTTTCCTGTCATCGGGATTAATGGACTTGCTGACGATGATTAACTTCGAGCCTTTGACCGACTGCAATACTTCTTTGACGCCACTCTTGTACTTATCAGCGACTACTGCGTCTTTAATCACTTTTTCCAGTGTTCTCATTGTCCTTCACCTTCATATACAGGTCTACCATTCCAGTGCCGACTGGTACAGTAGCACCTACTATAACGTTTTCTGTCACTCCTCTCAATGTTTCAATCTGCCCTTCAAGTGAGGCTTTGGCAATTGTTGGAACTGTAATTTCAAACGCTGCTCTTGCAAGAACGGATGTCTTAGTTCCTGCAATTCCATGTCTGCCTATCTGTTGCAAGTACCCTTTTGACGTCATAAGGTCTGCCACAAGCATAATATGTCGTGCATCTACCTCCAGACCCTGCTCTTCAAGTGTATTGGTGATCTCTTTGACAAGTGCAGTTCTTGCTGCTTCAATGCCAAGCATCTGCCAGATCTCGTAAACATTATTCGTGGTAGTCCTGGTAGTGTCAACGCCATCTACTGCCATCACCTTTGCAAGGTTAGACCCAGCGGTCTGAATGACCCATTCTTCATCTTGCTTGACTATTGTTACGCGCTCAATGTCCGATACACCCTTTACACGACTGCTGAGCAATTTGCTCTTAAGTGTGAGCAGGGTCTGTGCATCGGGCTCATCGGGAACCGTCAATTTGATGAAGAGTTTGCTCTCATTCGGCTTGATGCTATACTTCTTCTTGGAGGCCTCAAGCACTTCTTGCACGTCTGCAAAAGTGCACCCTCGTTCTGCCAGCTTTGCTTCAGATAGATGGAATGTCAGTATGCCGCTATAGTCAGTCTCTGTTCTATCAACAAGATCACCTATCTGAGTGAATAGTATTTCTCTTGCTACTTCAAGGGCCTTTTCTCTCGACACCCTATGACTCTCGTCGAGGTAAATATCCATCGTAGGCGTTACTGGCTTCTTTCTTGCATCGACAAGCTCAATTAACCGTGGAAGCCCAAGCGTCACATTTCTCTCTTTAACGCCGGCAAAGTGGAATGTCCTGAGCGTCATCTGGGTTCCAGGCTCACCTATAGACTGTGCAGTCACTACACCTACTGCTTCCCCAGGCTCTGCAAGCGCCCTATCAATTAAATCAAGCACCTTTTTCATTACTTTTTCAACACCATCTTTGCTAAGCCTGTTCTCAAGAAGCGCCTTCTCCAGATTAGCCTTCATTCTCGGATTGAGCCTTCCTGCATATCTAGAAATTATGTCCTTGGTTACATCCTCAACGGCTTTGCGTCCTTCGTCAACGATTGATTCCGCTTCAATGAGCCTGGAGATGTTGACCGCCTCACCGTGGTCGCTCTTTGCAGGGTCAATGCCATCTTCTCCATACAAATACTGCACAATGTTGCCATGAGGATCGCGTACGGTATGATCATATTCAATCTTTAAATGCTCAAGTGCGTTAATCAACCTTCTCTGCATATAGCCAGATTGCTGGGTTCTGACTGCAGTATCTACAAGGCCCTCCCTTCCACCCATTGCGTGGAAGAAGAATTCAAGTGGAGATAGACCATCGCGATAGTTCGACTTGACAAAGCCTTTTGCATCAGGGTTGGTTTCATTTGGCTTAAAATGTGAAAGCGCTCTGTTGTGATAGCCCTTCTGGATTCTCTTGCCTCTGATCGATTGCTGTCCTAAAGCTGCAGTCATTTGGCCAATGTTGAGCGTCGACCCTCTTGCACCTGTAGATGCCATAATTACACCTGAGTTCTCATTAGGAAATGCCCTGTCAGCTGTCCTGCCGGCGCGATCACGGGCGCGTGAGAGTTCATTTACAACATATAGCTCTAGCGCTTCTTCTCCAGACAGACCCCTTGTTAGGGGTAGCGTGCCTTCATTATACTGTTGTATCAATTCGTAGACCTTCTCATAGGTCCTTTGAATGATGTCGCTGATACCCTGTCGGCTCTCTGGCGGCAACCATAGATCAGAGTACCCGTAGCTAAATCCTCTATGGGTGATATACGTCTTAAGCATAGTAAGGATTGAGTCAAGAAACTTTCTTGCCGCGTCTGTACCATAGTCCTTTGCGATCCTATGAAGCACGCTGTCTGGTTCTTCGGCCCCAATCGATGCCTTGTCGATGACGCCGCTGATAAGCTCACCGTTCTTTATGACTACATCCTTTCCTTCTCCCTTTGCAGCCTTATTCCATTTTGAGGTAATGATAAAGTTAAAGTCTTTTGGCAGGAAGAGCGAGAATAGCTGCCTGCCAGAGTACTTCCTTTGGCCATCCTCTGCAGTTACAAGCGGTTCTGGTAGCGGTCCACGGTAGCCACCTAGCATAGCCAGATTTGCGAACTCATCTTTTGTTAGAGATGATCTGTCGCTGGTAAGCATGAATGCACCAGTAATAAAGTCCCTGATGCCGCCGATGATAGGGCCTCCATACCTCGGAGAGATCAATTGATCTTGCACTTTCATAAGAAGTGTTGCTTCAGCCCTTGCTTCTTCGCTCTGTGGCACGTGTAGATTCATTTCATCTCCATCAAAGTCAGCGTTGTATGGAGGACAGACAGCAGGATGCAGTCTGAATGTGCGATATGGCAACACCTTGACGCTGTGGGCCATAATCGACATTCGGTGTAGTGAAGGCTGCCTATTGAAAATGACAATGTCACCGTCTGCAAGATGGCGCTCTACGACATAGCCAAGTGCAAGTGAATCAGATATAGCCTTTCTATCGGTAACATAATCAAGTCTAATCTTGACTCCATCTGGCCTAATGATATAGTTTGCTCCAGGATATGTATTAGGGCCATTCATCACTAACTCTTTGAGCCGTTCTAGATTCCATTGCGAAACTGTTTCTGGTATAGTGAGTTTCTTTGCAACATCCACAGGTACGCCTACATCAGATATTGCAAGGTTAGGGTCTGGGGAAATCACAGTTCTGCTGGAAAAGTCGACACGCTTGCCAGAAAGTGAGCCTCTAAATCTCCCTTCCTTGCCCTTCAATCTCTGTGTAAGAGTCTTAAGTGGCCGGCCAGACCTGTGATGGGCCTGCGGAATACCAGAAACTTCGTTGTCAAAGTAGGTCGTAACATGATACTGTAGGAGGTCGACTAAGTCCTGCACGATAAGCGGGGGAGTTCCTGCTTCTTTGCTTTCTTTGAGGCGCTGGTTTACCCTGATGATATCGACAAGCTTGTGAGTTAGGTCATCCTCTGACCTAATGCCGGTCTCTAGAATAATAGAGGGCCTAACAGTTACTGGAGGTACTGGCAGCACTTGCAGCACAAACCATTCGGGCCTTGCCGTCTTGGGATCATACCCAAGTAAGGTTAAGTCGTCATTAGGGATATGGCTGAGCCTTTCGCGGATAGTGATTGGAAGCAGTCGGTTTTCGCCAGCATCAGTCTTTTCAACAAATATTGTTGGTTTCGTAAATATCAAGTCATACTGTTCTTTGCCGCAGTGAGGACAGGCCTTGACCTTCTTAGCTCGCTCAATAATATCATCTTTAATGTTTTCAAGCGTAATTACTGCATATGCTGCCTTTGTGTCTCGGATCGATTTGTAGTGAGCAAGCTCTTCTGCATCAAGCTTGATCCTGTTACATGATCGGCAGGTTATCAAGAGCAGTTTGTGAATATCATCTACAAAAGCGATGTGAAGCACCGGCTCGGCTAACTCGATGTGTCCAAAGTGCCCCGGGCATTTTGCAGAAGTGTTCCCACAAGTGGCACATTTTTGGCCAGGCTCTAACGTGCCCAACCTGTTGTCCATCAAGCCACCTTGTACTGGCATTCCATCTTCGTCATACGTTTCAGGTGCAGTGATCTCGGCTACTGAGAACTTGCGCACTTCAGTTGGTGACCATACACTAAACTTAACTCCACCTAGAGTTTTTGCAGATTCTTCCATCATTTGTCCTACACCTTCTCCTTTACAAGTAACCTCGGTGCAACATTGAGGCTCATCATTTCCTGCAACAGCAGCTTGAATGCATAGGCAATTACAACGGATGATATCTTGGCTTTCTCCCCACACACGCGACAGATGTATCGACGCTGTTTGACATCATAGTACGCCAGCAAGCCACAACGTTCACAGACATTTACTTCAGCCTTGTCTGATTCTTCTAGTAGCCTATCCTTTAGCATCATGGATGCACCATATGCGATAAGGCAGTCCCGCTCCATTTCTCCAAATCTCAATCCACCACCACGTGCCCTACCCTCAGTTGGCTGCTTTGTCAACATCTGAACCTGACCTCTGGCGCGACTGTGGATCTTGTCGGCAACCATGTGATGTAATTTTTGGTAATAAACAACACCGATGTAGACATCTGCAGGAAATCTTCGTCCAGTCCTGCCGTCGTACATTATCTCCTTGCCTGTATACTTGAAGCCGTATTGCTCCATTGCACCCTTGATATCTTCTAGCTTTTCTCCAAGAAAAGCCGAGCCGTCTGCTATTTTACCGCGAAGGGAAGCGGCTTTGCCGCCAAGCGATTCCATGAATTGGCCGACAGTCATCCTCGATGGAAATGCATGAGGGTTGATCATAATGTCTGGTACAATGCCATCCTCAGTATATGGCAAGTCTTCTTGGTTGACTAGCATGCCGACAACTCCTTTCTGGCCATGCCGTGAGGCGAATTTATCGCCAATCTCGGGGATGCGCATGTCGCGAACCCTAATCTTGTACATCTTGCCGCCTTCAACTGATTGAGTCACAATGACGGTGTCGACTACACCATTTTCTGAAGGCCTGACGCCGACTGAAGTGTCTCTCCTGTATGGGCCTTTCACCTCAAACTCCTTGTATTCTTCCATGAACCTTGGTGGCGATGTTCTACCGATTAAAATATCACCACCATTCACCACTGCCTCATGCATTATTGCGCCGTCTTGCTCAAGCAGACGATAGGCCTTCTCGCCCCTGTAGCCCCTAATATTGGCATCTGACGGAGGTACCTCAAAATTGTCTTTCATCCCTCCAGGATACTGCTTTGCTTCAGCCTCATAAATTCTATAAAAGAAGGTTCTTCCAAGACCTCTGTCTACGGATGCTTTGTTAAACACTACAGCATCTTCTATATTGTAGCCTTCAAACGGAAGCACAGCCACAACACAATTCTGTCCTGTTGGGCGGTCTTCAAGACCAAGTAGATTAATCGCCTTTGTGCTCACAACTGGCGTTTGAGGGTAGAGCATAAAGTGCTGCCTGACGTATGTGCTTGCGTTCATCAATGGTGTAGAAAAGCCGAGGCTCTGCTTTGCCATCGCACTTTCGTAAGTGTTTCTAGGTGACTGATTGTGCTCAGGATATGGAATGATAGAAGCTCCCACACCCAAGATGGCAGATGGAAATATCTCTAGATGAGTGTGCTGAGGCTCTATTTTCTTTGGATCAATTGCAACATAGCAATTCTCCTCCTCGTTTGCGTCTACCAGTTCAATCATACCCATATAGACAAGGTCATTCCAAGAAAGGAATTTTTTCGATATCTTTTCAATTACCTCGTACGTTACAAGTGGCCTACCATCTCTAATTACTACAAGCGGCCTCAGAACCCTGCCAGCGTTACAGCTGATATAAAGGCGCTTTGTGGCATTGGTGTTTTGGGAACTATAAAGGTATATGCCGACATGAGGATGGATCTTGCCGGACCTTCTCATAGACCTAAGCGTGTCTACAAGGTTTTCTCCCTTCTCGATATAGCCGATAAGCCTGCCATCAACGAACACCCTTGTGCCTGACATTCTCAGAGCTTGGTCGACATCGTCTACGCTCTGTATTCCCAGCTCGTACAGCTTTTCTGTAATTTCGGCATTCTGAATGTTGACCGAAATTATAGCTGACAGCGCAAGATTCTTCACAAGTCCGCAATTGGAGCCCTCGGGAGTCTCTGCAGGACATATTCGGCCAAAGTGTGTTGCGTGTAGGTCCCTTGCCTCAAAATTAGGCTGACTCCTACTAAGGGGGGATTGAATTCTTCGTAAATGTGAAATAGTTGACATATAGTTTGTCCTATCAAGCAGCTGTGTGACGCCTACCCTGCCCCTACCCCAATTACCTGTTGCAATGGCGTTATTCAACTTGTCTGACACAATGCCAGGCCGGACAGCTGCGGCCACAGCATTGATGCCGCGCTTTTGGCCTGAGCGCTCCAGCTGATATTTCATATCGCGTATCAAATTGCGGAAGGCAGTACGGAACAGGTCTGCAAGCATCTGGCCTGCAAACTTGATCACCTTGTTGCCATAATGGTCTTTATCATCAGCACCGATCCAGCCAAGTTTGAGTTCAATAAGCTTGGAGGCTGCCTCGCCCAAGAACAGGGCTTTCTCATGCCTGTTGTCAGGATTTTTACCTATGTGTGGTAAAAGACCCCAATCAAGCAATGTTTCGGCTCGCTTGATTTGGAATTCTTCAAGCATGCCGGGTGCAATTCTCTTACTGATATACACAATGGCATCCCTGCTTCTGTTGACATCACCTGCTTTCTCAAATGAAGGCTCGAGTTCATCTTGTATGATTTCATTTAGAGAAACTGAGTCAGCGATATCCTTGTCAGATTCAAGACCAAGAGCCCTTATTAGTGTGATAAGTGGAATGTCTACAGGCGAGCCGGGGATCTTGGTCACTATTGAACCATCTGGGCGCATTATCAGTTCTAGTTTTGCTCTATAACCCACAATTGATGAATAGACTTTGGCCTTATACAGCAAAGTACCCGTGGTTTCTTCAGCATCGACAATTATTTTGTTATATGAAAGATCTTCAAGTCCCACTATGACTCGCTCTGAGCCGTTGATAATGAAGTATCCGCCTGGATCGCGAGCGTCTTCGCCAAATTCGACAAGCTTCGACTCGGGCAAGTTGTGCAGTATGCAGGTATTGGACTTGACCATTACCGGCATGTCGCCTATGTGTATAAAGCGGGATTCCAGAATCTTACCATCTTCAACTACGCTACACTCCAGCATTACAGGTGAAGCATAAGTCAAGTTACGGAGTCTTGCTTCCATTGGGGCAACATGTGTTATCGAACCGTCAAGCTCCATTATTCTCGGTTGCTGAAGCTTGATCTTTCCTAGTTTGATCTTGTAAGGATATTCTGCAGTTTCTATTTCAATTTCTCCTACTTCGTCGATTATACTTTGGAGCCCCCGCTCCATGAATTCGTTATAAGAGTTCAGGTGTTGCCTTGCAACACCTTCCCGTCGTAAAATGTCATTGATGATAGGCCACATTTCAATAGAGTTCTCTATCATTGTATACTCAACCCTCTACTACGTAACGGTAATATACACTTTCACCCGCAGTCTGGCTCTTTCTTGTTATTTTAATAATGTCACCAGGTCTAACATCCAAGTCTTCAAGTGCCTTGTCGCTTATCATAACATATGGCAGTTGGCTTGGTTTGGCATTATACTTTTTTAGAATCTCTTCTGCCTCATTTTTGGGCAGGATTTCATGTTTTGGCTGGTAGATATGGTTAGTTATTTTGACTATCTTTTTTTCAGACAATAGAACGTACCTCCAAATAGAAAAGTAGATTTCCTGTAAAAAAAAACATCACGGCCAAACCTAATGAAGATGGAGCATATATAAGTATTCGCACCATTGGCAAACTGATTTTCTTCTGAAAAAATTGAGTGCATTATTATTTACAGGGTTTATTCGAAATGAACTGAGCTCTGAGTTTTGCACAAAAAAGGATAAATAGTGACGCAATTATAGCCTGATGGTGAGCATGAAGGAGAATGGACTATAAAACATATACATTAATGTCAATATTATTGGCATCACTTGCATTAGCTGTTCCGATAGGAACTACATATGCCCAGACAGAAGGTGCTGCCACGACTAACGCGACAGATGCTGCCACGACTGAGGAGGCACAGGCTCCTGCTATTAATGCAACAGCTATTAACGCAACGGGAGGAGAGGAATGGACAACTTTTGAACTTACAGCAGAGGGTCAGACACTTCCCATAGAATACAGGATCACAGGTGGATCTGTGCAGAATATGACAATCCATGGCGAGAACCAAACGCTTGGAATTACACTTGATTCAACGAGTAATGGAACACTAGCTCTCAGACTACCAAGAGAAATAATTGACTCTCAAACAGCTGAAGGAGAAGATGCGGATTTTGCGGCATTTATTGATAACGCAGAATATGAACAACCTGGAGAAATCGACGAGCCAACAGAAGACGCTAGAACAGTGTTAATTGGCTTCCCAGCAGGCACAGGGTCAGTTGATGTTATAGGTACGTCCGTAATCCCAGAATTTAGCACAATAGCTATAGTGGTGCTAGCTGTTGCAATAGTTGGAATTATTATGGTAACTGCAAGACACGGCAGGTTCACTATCGGCTCAAGGATGTAAAAAACTTTCTTCTTTCTTCTTTTTATTAATTCAAAAAGACTTACCGAAAGGTGTGTTCCTACCTACCATCTCGCGAGATGAGGCCTTCGGAGGGATTTGAACCCTCCTCAAGCGGTCTCTGCCAGCAGTTGAGAATTGACCACAGCCGCCTATACTAACCAGGCTATACTACGAAGGCCAGTCAGCCAGCAAATTTGCAACAACTACAGTATATAATCGTTCGACCATCATCATCTATTTGGAATGATACCGATCATGACAGTTTCAACACCAAGATTCTCAAGTCGCTCTGCAAGACCATTGAGGCCTATTGAGTCACCCCCTAGGTGCCCCATTACCACAAGGTTGCCTTCCAGCTTTTCTTCTCTCATTTTTACCAGTTCGCCATAATCTATATGCAGATAGATTACTGTAGAAACACCATACTGAAAGTATGCTTTTGCAATGTTAAAGCCACCATTAGTACCTGCAGCCACTACCAAACTCCAATGACCTGTTTTGTTGTTTTGATTCCCAAACCGTACTCGTACCTTGGTTGCAGCATGGCGAAATTCTGGGATATTGCTAATAGACTTGACGATATCGGATACATATTCTGTCTTGCCAGCCTTGATAGAACGCAATATGACCTGTCGCATGTATTCATCGCACGGCTGGTGGATATTGACAAGGGGCATGCCAAGCGCCTTGGCAGCTCCTATAACCTCACTATAAATCTCAGCATGATTACGTGTCTCGATCCGCTCCTTGAGCTTCTCAACTGCCACTCTTGCTATTTTCTTTGGAATACCATGTTCTACCATATAGTCAATGTGCCTATCAAATACTTTGTAAAAATTGACTGCAGCAGTACCGATAGGATGGTGAGCAATAACCGCATCACACTCAAGCTGCTTTGCAAGCATCAGCTCTGCAGTGCCTATGTCTATTCCGATCAGCACTTTGCTTATGTTTTTACCTTTTATGTGCACTGCGCTGTCTGCAGGCATTTTCTTCCAACCCGCAAGCTCAAGCCCCACTTTCATTATTCTCTCGGTATCTACAGCCACCACGACTACTACTACTACCAGTCCCACGGTGAAAAATTTAAATCTGATCTGCAAGTCAATACCAAAGCCAACATGAGCTGCTCAGACGAGCACGTTTCACACTCAATGCAAGACAACCTGATCCAGATCACACCACAGCTAAAAACAAAACTGCAGAAGGCTAAGTATGGAATCTATAACCACTCTGCAGTAGAGCTTTGCCACTGGACAAAAAAGTCATTTGCTGACGGGGGTAACTGCTATAAACACAAGTTCTACGGCATATCTACTCATCAGTGCATGGAGATGACCCCTACTGCAATGAACTGTGAAAACAGGTGCATTTACTGTTGGCGTCCAACAGAGTTTTATGATACGTTGCAGATGCCAGAGGAACTGGTTGATGAGCCTGACATCATAGTCGAACAATTGATGGCTGAACGAAAGAAGCTAATAAACGGTTTTTATGGCAACCCTAAGAATAATAAGAAAAAGCTTGATGAATCGCTGCTACCAGCCCATTATGCAATTTCATTATCAGGCGAACCGACGATGTACCCCAAGCTGCCGCAGCTGATAAAGTACTTAAATTCGCTCAAAACAACTAAATCGATTTTTCTTGTAACGAATGGGCAGGAGCCAGATATGCTAAGAAGACTGGCTTCCGAAGACGCATTGCCCACTCAGATTTACCTATCTACTAATGCATCAAATAAAAAAATATTTTATCAGATAAACCGTCCACGTCATCGGAACGCATGGGAGCGCTGGTTGGAGAGCCTGAAGTTACTTGCAACCCTCAATACTAGAACTGTACTTCGGATGACTCTGATAAGAGGATATAACGACAAAGACAATTTTGTTAGAGAATTTGCAGATATGATGTTACAAGGCAATCCTCATTTTATTGAGCTGAAATCTTATATGCACATTGGCATGTCTACTCAGCGGCTAGAGGAAGACCATATGCTAGAAATGGATGAAATAAGGAACTTTGCAGCAAACCTGTGTGCCTCGATGCATTCATTTAAGATAATGGATGAAAGCGAGATTTCAAGGATAGTAGTACTACAAAACAAAGTGCGCTATGTCGACAGATGGATCAAGGGGTATTGTCAACAAAATATCCCTAGCTAGTTGTGAAAGGGCAAGCATTTCATTGATCTGTAGTGTATGATAGCTTTCTAATGTCACAATAGGGAAAAATTCTATAAAGACTCTCATATGGGTACTTTTTGTTTTGGGAATAACAGTAGGAAGTAGTATTGTCTTTGCTCTGCGGCATAAAATGATTTCTAGAAATCATTTGATCACTTTGGATATTTGCACAAAAAGTCCTAAACCATCTACCTACGGAGGCAGAAATATTGGATGAAAAAGGCGCACATTGTTTTCCGTAGCAACAAAGTTAGTCGAGCAGAACTTTTGGAATATTCAATCAAAGTATAGAGTATATACTCTTTTACCAGACTAGGCTATTGAAACTATCTGGATCCTTACCTTTCACTTAAACCAAGAAATACAAGTTACACTACCTAAGCTTTAGGTACCACTGGGCAAACTTTTCTAATGCTCTTTTGCGATGCGAATATTCATTCTTGTTTTTCTCAAGCTCCGCAAATGTGAGATCAGTACCATCAGGCACAAATATAGGATCATATCCCCAACCTCCCTCTGTTATCCTGTCGGTTATCCTGCCATTAACACGTCCCTCCGATATTGACAATATTCTTCCATCATAGAAGGCAATCAGGGAGAGGAAGTATGCTGACCGCTTAGTCGACCCAGCAAGTAATTTTAGTATACCATCATTTCCAATGGTTTTGAATACGAATGAAGAATATTGGCCAGGAAAGCCTGAAAGACTGTCAACAAAAAGACCGTCATCTTCTACTATGACCTTTCTCCCCACTTTTGCAAATGCAGCTTTTGCCTTCGCCCTTGCTATTTCCTCAAGTGAGTCTGATTGAATCTCAACAAGTGAGATATGCGAAAAGTTGACAGAAACGTTTCTAGTCGATAGTATTGATTGAATTTCGAGAAACTTATTTTGATTGGTGCTTGCAAAAGTTATAGCTTCTATGATCTAGGTCATCCTCGCATATCTACCGCGCTGCTCTATATTTCTGACATTTTCTAAAATTTTGTCTGTCTTTTTCCTGCCGGCTACACTAGCATAGCCTTCTACAAAACAGGAAAAAGCTTTTCTTATTGCTACGTGTGCACTTGTAAATATTTCCTTTATAAGTCGGACATCTGTTGCCATATCTTCAATTCGCTCAGAGTAATAGGAAAGACCAAAGTCTAAGAGTACAAGCCTTTTTTTATTCATCACAAAATTTGAAGTTGTTAGATCTCCGTGGATAATATTACTTGCATGCAGCAGTGCGGCACAGCGACCAATCTTGTAACAGATATCCAAAGTCAGTACGTCTCTGGCGTTTTGCCCTTCAATAAACTCCATTATTATTTCAGCCTTAGCAGGGTCAACAAAATATACATAGGGAGTCATGACACCTGCAGACTTGGCATTAGACATGAAACTTGCTTCATGTATTGTCCTGTGCTTTCGGATAGTGGAATCTAGCTCCGGATGGCGATATGATTTGGGTAAGCGCACTTTGGAGATCGCCTTCTTGTAATCCCACTCTACGAGATAGATATCGGCTTCTGCTCCCCTTTTTATCAGCGAAGGCTGCAATAGTAATATAGGCTCTGCTCTGAAGATAAAAATGTGGTGAGTTTTGAGCCAGCACCAGGTGAAAAAATACTCCTTGACGAAGACTGCTCCGAAGACAAGCTAAAAAGCGGTATTCTAGTGCTGACTGACCATAGGTTGGTATTCCAGAGGACACAAGGCAGAATAGCAACCCTTTCAAAAAAGGAGACTGAAGTTGTCCTTGATGTACCGCTTAATAAGATATCTTCAGTCAAGTCTGAAGGATTCCTTGTTAAAAAGCTGGTAGTGATTGTAGCAGGAGATCAGATCTACAAGTTTGGTGTGTTTAATAACGGCAAGTGGGAGCGTCAGATAAAACAGATCATTAGCGGCGCCAGATGACATCCACAGTATCAAGTCGCCACGATTGCTGCACAGTCGACTCTTGTACTTGAACATTCATTTTTGTAGCGAGATATTCCTGCAATGCAGTCCATGCGATCTGAGCACCATTGTCGCCGGCGAATTTTATTGGGCAGACAAACAATTTGGCATCTTGTCTACTGCATACACCGTCCAGCATCTGAGCAAGTCTCTTATTTGCTGCTACTCCACCCACAATCATCATTTCTTTCTTGCTGGTGAATGAAAGGGCCCGCTCGACAGCCTCCGCCAACATTGCAAATGCTGTTTCCTGTAGCGAGTAGCAGGTATCTGCCAACTCAGAATTTGATGAGGCAAGCTTGACTGCTGCAGTCAACAGGCCGGAGAATGAGACGTCATTTCCTTTAATAATATAAGGCAGCTGAATATATCTTCCGGGCGATTGACTTGCTAATTGTTCGATCCTGTTGCCACAAGGGGAGGCAAAACCAAGAGCCCGACCAAATTGGTCGAGCAATTGTCCAACTGTTATGTCAAGTGTCTCCCCAAATACACGCCAGCGGCGATGAGAAAATGCAAGTATCATGGTATGACCGCCTGACACTAACAGTACAAGCGGGTCAGAAGCTCCTGTAAGCATTGCTCCAAGCTCTAGATGACCAAGAGCATGGTTGACACGCACAAGAGGTTTTCTGTAAAATCCTGCAACAGTCCTTGCTACTACTGCACCAACGCGCAAACATGGCCCAAGACCCGGTCCAGCTGAGTATCCGACAATATCGATATCCTTCATTTTGACATTGGCTGATTTTAGAGCGTTTCTTAGAATATCAGGCGATAGTTCCATATGGTGGCGCGATGCTTCACGTGGATGTATACCACTTCCCTCTGGTGCCTCGTAAACATCACGGGCATCAGAGAGTATCTTTCCCGTTGCATCGACTACAGAACAACCAAATGTATGCGCAGTACTTTCAATTCCAAGACTCAGCATGGTGTTATTAATCATCATCCTCTGCTTGTAGCTGACGCTATCTTAATCACATCACCACTTTTCAGCTGATGGTTGGCAGAAATCCTCTGTTTTGTTCTTGCATCAATTGCATATAGAAAGCCCTTTGCTAGATCAGCATGTATTGCTCCGGCAAGATCCTTGGCAGTCGAGCCTTTAGGGAGAAGCCAGACATCAGGCAAAACATTCCCCTTTTTGTCTGTGAGTTTAAACTCGTCTTCTACTGGATATACCTCCACCATGCTAAGCAACTTAAAACATGCAATATTGATAACTTCCTGAACTCCGGTGGAACCATATTTTTGCATAAACATCTTTACAATGTCAAGTGCCTTTTGTTGCTGGGCATTTAGCGTCGCCTCAGGTTTAACATCAAATGAAGCATCTCCAGGCAGGTAATGCAAAACGCCTTTTTTGGATGCCTTTCTCAACAGGGCCTCAGCTTCTGATGCACATGGAACTAGTTCGAGACCGCCAGCTTTCATCTTCTTGATATTTTCCTCTGCCGATGGCAGGTCGGCTTTATTGGCCGCTATCACAAATGGTTTGGCTTTTGTGCGTAGCACTTTGCAAAATAGAAGTACGTCATCATGGTTCCACGTCACGGGCTTTTTTAAAGATAAGCCTGACGTTTGTATTGCAGTAGTGATCACTTGCTCGCTTATTGCAAGACCCGATAAGCGCTTGGCAAGCAGCTGTTCCAGCTTTTGACCTTGACTTTCGGCTTCCCTTGCAATCTTGCTCCAGTCTCTTCCAATGATCGATTCAATCCATAGATCGAATTCCTCCTCTACAAAGCAGATATCAAATATAGGGTCTCCTGTTCCCGCTCGAAGAGGTCTACCATTATTATCTGTTGAACCAGAAGCGTCTATGACATGTATGAGAATATCTGCCTGCCTTGCGTCATCAAGGAACTTATTGCCAAGTCCCTTACCCGCATGAGCCCCAGGTACAAGACCTGCTACATCTATCAATTTAACTGGAATGAATCTATTGCCGTCTATACATACAGAGTGGACTGGGTTATCCTGCACACCAAACTCTCGACAGACACATTTTGTACGAGCATATGCTACACCGACATTGGGTTCAATTGTTGTAAATGGATAATTTGCTACAGGAACAGCAAGGTCAGTAGCAGCATTAAAGAAAGTAGATTTGCCCACATTGGCCTTACCAATCAAGCCTATTATCATGCAGAAGCTACACTTTGGCTCATCCGCCATTAATGTCTTCTTTTGAAATCTAATAAGATCCAAGAAATCATGATAATACAATGACTTTGAACAAGGATGCAATCCAGATAATCAAGAGATTAAGGCTCGAGAAACACCCTGAAGGAGGTTATTTCAAGCAGACATACACATCAGACATAATGATAAACATTGAAGGATATGACAAGCCACGATACATTTCGACAGCGATCTACTACATGCTAATTGGCGACCAATTTTCAGCTTTTCACAGAATTAAGTCTGATGAATTGTGGCATCACTACACAGGAGGTTCGCTAATACTATATGCAATAGATAAAGGAAAATTAACAAAGATTAAAATGGGAAAGAGCAGGGGCGAAGCACCTCAGGTTACTATAAAGGCGAATACATGGTTTGCTGCCTCGCTCATGGATGAGAAATCATACTGTCTTTTGGGCTGCACGGTATCACCTGGCTTTGACTATAGCGATTGGGAGCTTGGTAAAAGGAATGAGCTTATCAAGATGTACCCTCAACACAGGACAATCATTGAAAGATATACTACCATTGTTTAATAGTCGCATGCTAAATTCTGATCGCGTTGGCTACCATTACTAATACAAGACCTGCAGCAGTGTGTATTGTAAGCGGAGGACTTGACTCAGTATGCTATGCTGCCTCACTTTCAGCAAACGATGGCTATGATTTGTATTTATTGACGTTTGCATATGGACAGCGAGCAGAACGAGAAATTGAACGTTCCCGCTATTTTGCCAATGTGCTAAATGCAAAAGACCACAAGGTAGCAGATATGGGCTTTATGAAATCTCTTTATAATAACAGCAATGCCTTGACAGATAGCAGACAAGAGCTGTCACAGAAATTTTCACAAAGCTTAGTCGTTCCTATACGTAATGCAGTGTTTCTGACAATAGCTGCTGCATGGGCTATGAGTATCAATGCCAAAGTTGTTGCCTATGGGGCTCATACTGGTGACATTTTACATTACCCCGACTGCCGGCCTATCTTCGTCACCGCTTTGAAGGAAGCCCTCAATATAGCGGAGTCAGACAGCATCCTGTATGGTTTGAGGCAGCAAATAATGATATTATCACCAGCAGTCATGGGACTTGACAAACCTACTTTAGCTAAGACTGGCCACAAGATTCTAGGTGACAAGATATTCCAGACATGGAGCTGCTACTCTGATGGCATCAAGGTAAAGAAAGATTATTTACACTGTGGTCTGTGCGAATCGTGTATAAATAGGAAAAATGCATTTATCAGTGCTCAGATAAGGGATAAGACTCAATATGCAACAAACAAACACATCAAGTACGATAACAACAAAGCTAAGTGAAATATTCACAAGCATTGAAGGCGAGGGCATACTTTTTGGCACCAAAACGATGTTTGTAAGGTTGGCAGGTTGTCCATTTAAGTGCCACTGGTGCGATACGCCCTATGCCCTACCAATGGACAGCGGGATCGATTATCCTATTGAGGAGGTAAAAGAGATCATCTCAAAGAGTCTTCAGCCAAACACATACAAGATCAATTTCACGGGTGGCGAGCCACTCGTGCAGTACGAGGCAGTCATAGAGCTAGCAAAATTCGTCAGGCAAAAAGGGTTGAGAGTATACTTGGAGTCGTCTTGCTATGACGCTATGAGGTTTGCCAAGGTCTTGCCATACATTGACATATGCAAGGTCGAACTTAAGTTGAGAGATTCGAAGATAGTAGACGAAAAGCAATACAGCAACCTGCTAAAAAATGAGCAGGAGTGTCTGCGGCAGGCTATCGATAACTGCAAAACTACCTATATCAAAGTAGTAGTAACAAATTCGTCAAATCTCGAGGAGTTCAAAGACATAGTATTAGAAGTTTTCAAAATCGCCAAGCCATCCAAGCTAGCAGGATTTATAATACAGCCAAGTTATAGAATTGACGAGCCAACGTTGGATGTGCTTTTTGGCTTTTATGACGCTGTTTACCCTATGTACGATCAGGTGCGCGTTGTACCACAACTACACAAGATTATAGGAGCTAGGTAAAAAGAAAAAAATGACAACAGACAAAAAAAGTATCAACAGGAAAAAGGTTGCCAAGC
>DATCWI010000060.1:0-8524 GCA_036566425.1 Nitrososphaera sp. | reverse complement strand
GCACTAACTTCTCTAACAACCTTAGGATTGCAAATAAGACCGTGGATCCTTCTGCCCCATCCCCCTACTCAGAAATGATGCAGCACTTTGATACTGCAGCACGACAGCTGCTCTCCTATGCCATTCCTCCCTCAGATGTAGCAAAAGTAATTGTCGATGCTGTCACATCTGATAATCCGGACTTTAGGTACATCTTAGGACAAGACGCTGCTCAGACTCTCGAGGCTGCCAAGAAAATGCCCTATAAAGACTTTGAAGCGATGATTCAAAAACAATTCTTTGGCTAGGGACTGGCATAGTTGGCTCCTTAGAAGAGTCCAGAATATGACAGTTGAACAAGCAGGCTTTGCCTGAATACAACTGTTTCAAGTCCCGATGGTCTTCTGTTTTTCGATTTCTCGTTTCATCCTGTCAAGCAAGTTGACCGATTCAATTGCGTATCCACAAATCCACCGTTCATGAAGTTCTTTGATCGGAAGCGGATTGATATAGTTCCAGCAATTGCGACCCCTCCATATACCGCCTAGCAGCCTAAGTTAACAAGTACGCGTCACCCTAAGTTAACAATTCATCACCCTAAGTTAACGGGCGGTGGAAATCACCCTAAGAATTACCAGTGTCAAAATCTTGACACTGTTCAATCTTCGGGACATTTGAGGGGCCTGTTAAGTTAGGGACATAGTCATGATTTCTAATCGCTGAGATTCTAGAATCACGGGAAGATTGTAATAATGTTACATATTGCCCCACATGTCTCGAAAAAGAAAAGTTGTCTCTTATCCCCGTCAGTCACATGAAATATATACACTGTCACATTAATTTCAGGCTCGACATCTGTGAGTAGTTTATACTGGCGCTTCCTGTTAACCTTGGGTCCATTTTTTGAACTTTTTTTTATTTTTAGCGGGCCCAGAGGGACTCGAACCCTCGACCAACTGCTCCGCAGGCAGCCATTCTATCCAAGCTGAACTATGGGCCCAGCACCTCTTATCTTCTCTTTTTAACAAGTAGGTGCGGATGATGACTCTACGACTTCTAAGATGCGGTCGTAAGAGCAACAGTCCCTTTTTCCATATACCTCAATTAAAACCTAGATGCGCAGGCACAAGCATAGCTAGATGCACATACAATCAAGGCAGATATAGTAGTTAGCCAGCTTCCTTAATGTCAGCATCTGCGTTAACACTCTGTTCTAGCGACCTTGAAATCAGTTCAGAGGATTCTTGATATTCATTTTTATTGCCTGTGACAAGATAGTTGCGAAAGTGCTCATAGCTTTGTCGTTCCAACTCAATGGCACTGATTAGATAGTTTCTTGCTGATTCATATTTTTCAGGAGTGTTCAATGCATTTGCTCTTTCAATTAGCTGGTCATATCTAGGTAGATATTGGTCAATGACCTGGATCAGAGTATTGTTATCTTGTGGAAGCCACCTCTGTTCCTCTGCAGTATATTGTTGTGTCAGGGCATTTGTATCAATAACTATTTGTTCAAATGCCCTTTTGAACTCATTATTTCTTGAAACATCTATCTGAAGAAACATCATGAAGGCAATTAGTGCCCCAATAACTGCAATACCTCCAAAAGTGATTAACCGTCTCGTCTGTCCTCTTCTTATTGGCAATTATATGTATACATCTCCTCTCTTCGCTCCTTCACTTCAGACTATCTATCGGCAAGAAAGCAATGTTAAGGGACAAGATAAAAATGATGCTATGTCACTGAGGATTTTTCTCTTAGTAATAATATCATTGCATCTCAAGGAGTGCAATTCTGTATGTTGTCTTGCCGTTTCTTTTCGGTGTAGCGATGATTTTGACAAAATCTCTATCTGTGCCATCCCAGTCAAAATAGTCAAGGGTATGACGACTGCAAAATACAACGGTGGTACCCTCATCATCCCACTGCATTGTACATCCACAGGGCAGATTTCTGTCCGGCACCCATATTCTAGTCTAGTATCTAATTTAACAGTTGTAGGTAGCCGTCTCTGTTGCTAAAATCGGAAACTTCTATTTGAGATGATCGGACAATTGTCTTTGCCAAGAGAACGAACAACAACTTCATAATGCTCGCGATGAATAACTCTGTTGCGCAGGCGCAGCAAGTAGCGGACAAGCAAGGGCAAGTACAGAAATCCAAGAGTTTTAGCTGTCATCCCACCATTGTAACTTGTTGTAACTTGTTAGGACCTAGATACAATGTGTGTTAGTTTGACGACATAAAAATACTTCACAAACAAGTATTAATCGGGGCTCAACCAATTAAGATACCAAAAAAAGAGGGAGAGAGGAAAGAGACAGAAAATTGGCTGACATGGACCATCAAGGACGAGAAAAGGATCAGGACGAGAGGCAACAACAACAACAACAACAAAACCAGTCGGAAGCAGGAACATCAGATACAAGAAGGCAAATTGCACAATCACCACTCAACTTGCTATTCAATCCATCACTACTTGTTAGAAAAGATGTTTGGAACGTCGATATCGCTCGCTTGTTGGATATGTTCTTACGGTTACTCAATGTCACAGGTAATAAAGATCTGCGTATCTGTGGACTAGCAGCAGTTTCTTCATCCATGATTTATCGCCTAAAGGTCGAAAGCATTTTTGCACTTGAGAAAATAGCGATGCAGAAGAAAGGCCTCAACGATCCAAGCAACGATCAGCAACAACAACAGCAATTACCTATACCAGAGCTAAATCCAATCGAGCTACCATTCAGAGTTGAGACAACCTATCCTGTGTCTGTGGAAGACTTGCTTAGCATGCTAGAAAACATGATAATGGAGCTTGCAAACCCTAGGTCAAAGAGGAAGAAACAAGAACTTGAACTTGAGCCAGTTGAAACTTTTAATTTTGATCAATATCTTATCAAGTTCGAGAAGATAATCCAAGGTTACGAAGATATGATCTATGACATTGTGACTGCAGATGGCATCCTTATGTTCAAGGCGCTGGTTGCCAAGATGGAGCCAGTTGAAATGGCGAGGTGCTTTATAGCCATGCTGTACCTTGCAATGAAGCGCAAGATCAATTTGGATTATCGACAAGACGATTCAGAGGATATCAAGATGACTCTTGCTTAGCCTTAAAATAGCGATAATAAAATGAGTACACTTTTTACAGACACAATAACAATAAGAAACAACATTGATTAATACGACGACAACTATCAGCTAGAGCATATAGCAATAGAGTAATAAACTGACAGTTTAGAATATAGGGAGAACCACACCTTTGCGTCAGCAGGCCCTTCCAGAAGACGAAATTGCCGCCAGAATAGAGGCGGCTTTATACTCGGCAGGCAGACCCCTATCGCTAGATGAGCTGATCAGAGCATCAGGTACCAACTCGAAGGAAAAAACTCACAGAGTAGTAAATGAGCTTGCCAAGAAAACCAATTCAACCTTTAGAGCAATCGAAATAGCTCAACTGGAAGATGGTACCTACGTATTCCAGATTAGGCCACAGTACACTCCCCTTGTACGCAAATTCGCACAACATCCTTTACTTCCACCAGGTGCACTAAAGACACTCTCATATATTGCCTATGAGCAGCCAGTGACCTCAAAGAGGCTAGTGCAGATAAGGGGGAGCCAGGTCTATTCTCATATCAAGCTCCTTGAGCAGCTGCAATTTATAGAGCATGAAAACCTTGGCAGGTTGAAAGTTTATCGCACAGCGTCTAAGTTTCAGAACTATTTTGGCATTGCAGACCTCAATGCCGTAAAAAGCAAGCTAGTAAACGCTGTTGATACCACCACAACAAAAGCAGGAGCAGCTGCTGACGCAACATTAACGGCAACAAAGTCAAGCAAGCAGCCAAGTCGGCACTCAACTACCGCTGCTAAATATGTCGCTTCAAGCGCGGATGAGATGGCCGGCAGAGATACAAGCTAACCTCAGATGCCAGAAAAGACTTAATTATAGTAGATAAAGGTTAATCACTGCACACTACTATGCGAAAATCAATAGAAAATCTAGGCGGACGCAAGCTCACAGGTGGGCGCAAAGTTGCCATGAGGGGAAGACGTAAGTTTGAAATTGACAGGTATCCAAACGAAGCTGTCGCCGGCCCTGCCCAGATCGTTGTCCGTAGGACGAGGGGCAAGAATAATAAAACTGCTTTCAAGACTGCCGAATATGCCAATGTAATTGATCAGGAAAATAAGAAAGTATTCAGATCTAAAATCCTGAGAGTTACAAAGAACCCAGCAAATAGAGACTATGAAAGAAGGGGCGTAATCAGCAAGGGCGCTATTATTGAAATTGAAAATGGCACAGCTAAGGTTGTGTCAAGGCCAGGACAAGACGGAGTTGTTAATGCAATCATAGTCAAAACGGCAGCAACTACAACAACATCAAGAAAGACTAGATAATTGTTGTTGCTCTATTATTATTATTATTATAATAGTAACTATTAAGAGCAAACAACGGTCTCTTTTCTATGTGGACTTGACATGGGATGGTCCGGATCCAACGGACAGAATTATTTGTCCCTTTCCTGTAGAGTTTTATTGTAAGCCTTCTCCTGCAGAGTCGCTAAACTCACTTGAATCTGGACAGATCCTAATTGAGCTCGATTTGGGGCAAGCTGTCAGATCAGTTGCAGGCAGGCTTCTTAACAGAGCCAAGTCAGAAAACATTAACAAGTTGCAGGAAGGTGCTAGCAAGATAAAACGTCAGACATCACTTTCAACTACATTCGTGCAGGACAGCCGGCATGCTAACAGATGGATAGGAGTGCTAAGTATCCCGGCCAGCTGGTTAGAAGGTGGCACAAGAACCATTGGAAGAACTGGTGCAGATACTCCCAAAAGCGGCGGTGGCAGTATATTCTATAGTCTAGAGATAACCTACACACTTGATAATAATAACACTTGCACCGCTCGGTTTTTCTCAGATGATGCATTTCATTGGCAGGCAAGGTCCAAGTGAGCTACGCAGCGACGCAGATACGAAGCAATATATTTTTTATAATTGCGTAGGAAAACAGAGGATCGAGAAACTCTCTTGAAAGACTATGAACATGTGGTGCTGTGGCTTGACTACTTTAACAAAAATCTCAAGAGACGACAAGGTAGGAAGGTTAAGCGTGATCAGGCGGTCTTTGACCCTACCGTTCAGGACCTGACGGAGGCTACTAGAGCTGCAGGCTTCCAGTTATCGGATCAAGAGATAAATAGTGATGCAAGGTTTCCTCGTAGATCATTTGTAAAGTCTGGTTATGTAATGGTGGCAAAAAAGGAAGGTATCAAAAAGTCCCAGATAATTAGTGCAGTCGCAAACAAACTACTACGAAGAAGCTTGCAAAAATCTGGGAAGAAATAAACCAATTTTGCGTAGCCCATGAGGGCTATATCTCCATGACTGCTAGAGAACCATTTGTTCCCACCCCTTAGACATTTGCTCATTTTCCTCTCCCACACAACTATTAATTTTAGAGAAAGAGAGAGTTTTTATTATTCTCATTCTTTAGAAAAATAACAATAATAACTGGCACAAAGCTTACGATAAATTAATCAAGTTATGCCAATTGCTCAAACAGACGAAGTAGGAGAGATCTTGCATCTTGCAAAAAGTGGCAGGTTAATAGTGAAACTTAATAAGGCAGGTGCTGAACGGGTCAAACCGGGCGAATTGCTGATCGATGAATCAGGCAGAAGAGTCGGCAAGGTGGCAGAGTTGCTGGGACCAGTAAATACACCATATGCATCGGTCATAACTATGACAGATAGAACAGGCAGGCTTGTTGGATCTAAAGTATTTGGTGGCGGTCTTGCTAAAAAACCTCGCCACAGAAACAGAGGTTTTAGCAGATCTAACTCAAGATAGAAAAACTGAGAGAAAAGACGCTCTCTACAGAATCTTTTTGAAACAAGAGCAGGCAAAATGCTTTTTAGATTTGCATCTAATAGCTGTTCCTGCATTTGAGGTTTGAATACATAAACCCATTGGCTGGACTTGCAATGTTTATCATAGGACTTTTCTTGATAGTATTTGGCTATTTTGAATATGGGATAACGCCTGTTATAGTCGGCCTCGTACTTATCGCCTATTATAGGAAGTATCTATGGCAGATACTGGGAATTTCTCAACCCAGCTAACTGAGTTACGTGGCTAGCTTATTGGCTAACCAACTGAATAGAAGTTGGAAGCACATCTACTCCCATGAGGAGGCCTAGTTTGCCGCTTTTGGCATACTTTTCAGTGAACCTTGCGCTTCCATCCTGCTTTACCCGACTGCCAGAAACCAGCAGTGGAACTGGATCATCGCTATGCCCTTTCTTTATGCAAGGTGTAGAATGGTCTCCAGAAACCACTACAGTTGTGTCCATCTTGTTCAAATTCTCCATTAAAGTGCCAAAGAAGCGTCTGTCAATATCCTCTATGTTCTTCTTTTTCCCCTTTGCGTCTCCGTCGTGGCCGAATTCATCGGGCCCTTTAATATGCACATAAATCGCATTGACCGATTTGAGCGCGTCGGCTGCAACGTTTGCCTTTTTTTCATAATCAGTGATATCACCTGCTTGGAACATCTTTATCCCTAACACTTTTGAAATTCCAATCTCAACTGGCATATCTACAATGCCTCCTATGATCATGTTGTACTTTTTGTTTATAGGTTCGACATTTGGATATCTGTTGCCAGAATCACGTGCGAGGATGCAATTCATGGGCTTTTTGCCGGATGCGATTCTTGTTCTATTGACTGGGTGATCTCTTAGAAGCTGTACGGCTTGGGTAGTAAATTCATTTAGCATTCTTGCAGCCACTTTGGCTGGCTCTGTGTCTTCCTGTGGCCGGGATTCCTGTACGTAGATATCCTCACCGGTCACTGTCTTGGCTATCCCCATGCCGTCTACTTTGTCGTAAGCAGGATCAGTATTGGTGATTTTGTCAGATAATTTCATGTTATCATGTCTGAACCTTATGACCACCCTGTGTGCAATGGTGGGCTCCAATTTGACAGAAGCACCGTTGTCGCTGAACCTAATCTTATCGCTTAGAGTTTTACATACAGACTTTGCCTCTTCGATGCTGATGACTCTGCCTGCTCGTCGGTCGACTACTTTCAGATTGTCATTCACTGTTGCAAAATTGCCCCTCAGCGCTAGGTCTCCCTCGCGGAAATCAATATTACAACCTATTGACTCGACGACTCCTCGGCCAACGTAACTACCATCTTTGAAGCTATAGCCGAGCATGTTAAAAACTGCAATATCAGACTGGGGTGCTATTCCCCTACCTACACTGATAACGTTGCCCATGGCACCATTTCTTGCCAGAGTGTCAAGATTAGGAGTATAGGCTGCTTCAAGAGGTGTTAGATCATTCAAAGAGGGGTGAGGTAGATCGCCAACTCCGTCAAGCAAAACATATACTAACCGGACATCCTTCATAACGACGAAAGAATGCCTGATCAATTTAATTTTTTGTCCTTCTGTCTTTGTAATAGGAAAAGTACTTTCTCAAGGCTTTAGTATATAACTGAACTATTTTGAAAATTGCATCTTCTTCTTCATCGGATAATTGCCTACGGTATCGCTCAAGAATTATCCCTTCTGCCAGGCCCTTGTAATAACCTACTCGATGCCCATAAAGGAAATCATGGGCCTGTTGGCATTTCCAGATACGCCGTAGTTTTGGCACACGTTCTCTGGGTACCTTTGGTGCAGCAAGGTCATTTTCAATAACTGCTTCAAGGATATTTCGTATATCATTGTCCAAAGTAAGCACGAGCAGATCTATATTTAGACACATATACACTATGAGCTACAAAACCAGAAAGAAAAGAAGCATACAAGCATATATACTCCTTAATAGAATCATGCTCCTCTACCAAATGTAATTGGAGGAGCGATGCACCTTCTGCCAGCGCACAGTAATAGACGAGAGCGGTCATAGAACAGAAGATTTTGGCATCAAAAGAAACGAGAGGTATATCTGCTCGCGTTGTATGCGGGCCTTTGAATTTTCGTTGGGAAGCTAAAAGTTACAGAACATTTAATTAAAAGCAACTAGAGCCTTTTGTAGGCTGAAAAGTTTGGGGGATTTACGCAAAGATTATGTTCTTGACAAGTTTGTTGTCATGCCTGAAGTTAGCCAAACGGCATCAAAAGACAGGCACAACGACAGAGAGAATTGCCCATACTGCCCCGGAAATGAGTCCATGACAGAGCCTGCAATGCTTGCACTTGTAGTCAAGGAGGGCATGCTGCAGCGTCTCTCAGATAGCGAGGACAGTATAATAGAGGACTGGTCAGTGAGGGTATTTCAAAGTGAAAATCCAGTAGTTGTCACAGGTTCTGCCACAAGCTACAGTGACAAACCATTGTACAGTGAGCCCGCCTATGGATATCATCAAATAGTGGTTGCTTCGCCCGAGCACGACCAGAGTCTTTCCCACATATCTGTTGAGCAATGGGGCAATGTCCTCGTAGTTATCCAAGACCGAGTGAGATGGTTATACACGCAAAAAAGCGTCACGTATGTATCTATCTATGTTAACAGTGGTG
>DATCWI010000044.1:0-12523 GCA_036566425.1 Nitrososphaera sp. | reverse complement strand
GGGAACGCCCCGCTTCCTTCTCCAGTAATCGGATTTACCCACTCATAAAACGCGTGCATATTGAGATTACTCTCTGAAGTAAGCGTGGATAGCAGCAAGTTGCATTCTTCCGCTCTGTCAAATCTGCTCCTTGCAAGCATTTCAATTCCAGTAGTCCAAGGCCAAAAGGTGTAGTTATGATATTGATAGGGCTTCAGAATCCACGGGCCGGTAGCCTTAAGCAGCACCTCTGTTACTAAGGGCCACTTTTCTTTCCATGTTCTATTTTTGAGAGCATCGACGGTTTTATTTGCCCTACTGATAAGTGTGTCTCTATCAAAATCAGCTTTTTTGATTTGTTTCCCTTCTCTCTTGCTATCATCTGGAAGATTGTCTTTGCTAGAGTTTTCAGAAAGGGCCACAAGATATAGTGAAACATCCTGCGTCAGTGTCCTGTAAGGCCCGCCAATATGATGAGTTTCCTGAATATCTATGTAAGCGCCATCCTCTTCAGACCATAATTTGTCCTCCACAGCTTGTATTGTTCTATCAGCCATTTTTCTCATTCTATCTGCCGTATCCTGTCTACCGATAGTCACTAGCAAGGTAGTCAAGTTCTTTAACGCAAGAATCCAGCATGCTTGGCTGGAGACTATTTTGCCAGCTCGAAGAACAGTATCCATCCAGTCTTCATTATGGTTCTGCTCTAACAAGCCATCGTTGTCGACATCACGTTTTTCAAGATAGTCGACTGCCTTTAGCATCTTGGGAACAAGTAAATCAATTGCCTTTGTAGGGTCTGTTATCCCAAGTTTTAGCAATAGGCTAGAAATATAATCCGAAGAGTTTTCTGAAGCCATAGTAGAAGCCAAGGATGAATTGGTGTCAGACATTGGATGCGTCCACAAAGCCCTATTCAGTATTTTGGCAGTTGCTGAAATCATCAATGCTGTAGAGTCAATATCGGGATTCTGTGCATATACTTCTGAAAACCCTGCTTGGTATATTGACGTAGGCAGCGCTCCGGCAAATTCTTTTTGCTTTTCTTCTTTAGCCTCTTCTGACATGAATCTCATTTCTGGCGAACCTCTACCATATACCAGTTTTTCTCTGCCCGGTTCTATTTGATGAGACCAAATCAGATACAGCTGCTGTAGAGTAGCTGTCATATTTCCTGACAGATCCCAATTCCGTAGAATATAAGATGCATCTCTACACCAAATCGCTTGATAATGGCCACCAGGATTTACACCTTGAAGAACATGCTCCTGTGTCTTTGTCATAAATACGTCGGCTTTTGCAACGAACGAACCCCAAGGACCCGGCGGAGGATTCAGCAGCACTACCACAATTCTTTCGTGTAATGATTATCCATCTTTGGTATTATGAGTTATACAATTATACCAAATCCTTTTCAACAATATAGACTGAAAGTATTGTAGTAGAGATAACAGGGAAGGGCAAAAATTGACTACAAAAGAAAATCCCAGCTATAATGAAGATCTTTCCAAGTATTTCAAATGCAGGTCATGCGGAAAGGAATTTGATAGTTTTGGAGATATGCAAAGACATGTAATGACAGAGCATATGCAAAAAGGCGATATACCCTAGGGTTCTGCTCTCAAAAAAGAAGATTGGGAATATGTATGTGTGTTATCGCAGTCTTCCTTCCTGAACATCCTTTGCTAATTCTTGTTTTAACAAATCAAGATGCCTTTGTTCATCTTGCTCTATGGCGTTCCAAATATGTGCCAGTACCGCCCTATTTGCAGCCCGAGCATCCTGTATATAGGTGTCAGCGGCATGATACAGAAAATCCGCTTTCTTTTCCACTTGTGTCATTATGTCAAAGCAGCAGTTGTCTATTGGCTGCTGGTTTGCTGTTGTTCCTTTTGACGCAGTTATTTCTACCATCAATAGTAATGGCGGCGCAAAAGAACTAAAAAAGTTACAGCAAAACGCTTTTGCGGCCTGACTAGCCGAAGCCAATTTTTGAATAAGCCGATTTTAACCATGTTCAGAGCCACTTAATGATGAACATGCGAAGAGTCACGGGCGAGAAGAGGCTACAACGTTAAAGAACAATGTAGCAGCAGCTTGGTGTCATGACACAAGGGAGAAAACGAGCGCTCAAGGGAACTGGAGGCCATAGTCTGGACTTAGAAAGAATGTAGTTTGAAAAGGATAAGGTTTCTGTATCGACAGACACTGACTATGTTAACAAACGAACGAAGCAGGGTAATGTTCAGGCAGCTATGGGAGAGAAATCAAGCGGCAGCTCCTAATTTCTTTGAGTGGTCTATCTTGATATGCTCTTTCAGATCTAATTGGCTCGGAAATGCTTTTGCACACAATTTGCAAGTATAATCCGGCCTTACTCTAGAAGGGTGTGTCGTCTTAACTTTGATAGTTGTGTTGTCGTCAATTTTGACCTTCTTTTCTTCTTGTTGATGGGTCATTGCGGTGAGGTCTGATGCTTCTTATTGCTTTAAAACGTTTCAGATTTAACCATCTACGGCATGTTTCTGTTGCTATATCATTCATATTTTCTGAATCCGACTTGTCTTCCTTTCCTCGATTATTCCCTCATCCCTGCCAAACGGATGCCCTCCAAAACCATGCCGCATCAGAGCTATTGATTTGTAAGCGTCACTCTCTTTCATTCTTGACTTGAACAGCTCCATTACTGACTGCGATATGACAGGTATTGGAATTTCTTTATTAATCGCGTCCTGAACAAGCCAGTTGACTTCACCTGTATCTTCTATGTAGCTTTCAGTCTTTGTCAAACCTTGTTCTCTCAATCCTTTTTCCATGAGCTCGACAAGCCAGCCTCTGATGACAGAGCCGTTTGACCAATTTTTGAAAATCGCAGCCAAGTCAAGCTTGAAGCCGCTCTTAGTGAGAAGCTCAACACCCTCTCCTATGGCTTGCAGCATGCCAAACTCTATACCATTATGGACTAGCTTTACAAAGTGACCTGTGCCGGGCCTGCCGGTGTGAATATATCCATCCTTAACGGCCAGAGCAGTCAAAATAGGCTCTGCTATTCTAACGCCTTCTTCTCTACCGCCAACCATGAAACAAGCGCCGTAGCGTGCACCTTCCAAGCCACCACTGGTACCACAATCCAGAAAATAAATACCCTTTTCCCACATCATTCTCTCCCTTTCGATGGAGTCTAGGTAGAATGAATTGCCGCCATCCATCACCACATCTCCTTTTTCAAGAAAAGGTATCAATTCGTTCAGCACGGTATCAACTGTCTTGCCAGCAGGCAACGACAGGTAAATGACTCTTGGATGTTTCAAAAAGTCTTCGAAGGATTTATAGTCGGTCACTACTTTCACGCCTTGCTTCTCTAACTGTGGCTTTTCGTTTCGAGCCTTTCCTATAACATCAATTTTCTTTTCTATGGCTTGAAGTGCAAGGTTTCCGCCCATCTTGCCAAGGCCTATTATTCCAAGTTGCATCTGCCTAATCCCTCCTGCCGGTAAATCCACCAAATGCGAGAAACTCTACCATATCGCTACCATCATTCGTTATCGAGTGCACGCTTTTTTCAGGAATATAGATAACATCGCCGTCCTTGAACCTAGCAGTTTCGCTGCCTATCCTTATCTGACCAGTTCCATGGATTATGTAGTACACTTCCTCATGGTCTTCATGATTATGCCGCTGGTACGATAGAGTAGGTTGCAACTTTGCAAGCGATACATAAGTGATGCTCTTGAGACACTGAAACTTGGGATCCACTTCAGCTTCAATGTCGCCATGAGTTTTGGTAGACATGGCAAGCAATCGCCAATCTAGTCCACTCTTGTGGGCTATTGTTGGATAAACATTCCTCCAATTCCTTATTATCATAGCCAATGATTATACAGCTGCCCAACAAATTATTTTATCATTTCAACCAGAATCACCCTTGCTGGCGACCCGTCAACTCCTTCAAGGGGCAGTGGAAGACATACGAGAAACGTTCTCTTGCCAGCAAACTGCTTTAGGCTAGAATCAAGGTTCTCAATTATCCCAATATCATTTGAAAGCAGGATCTTGTGGACCGGGGCATCTTTTCTTCCGTATTTCTCCACCGAAAGAGTGTCAATGCCTACACACTTTATTTCATGGTTCACCATCCATTCTGCTGCGGAGACATCAACAAAGGTGAAGTCAGTTTGGCGGTCGCCTCTACCTGTATAGAGAAGCAAAATGTCATTTTTCTTGGCATCTGCATAGTTCAAGTCGTCGGCAGTTACGCCTTCTCCTGGTGGCTTGCTTGTCACATCTATAACCACAGCCTCGCCAATGAATTTTGTAAGAGGTTCTTTTTCCGCGCCCTTGCCATCTTGGAGAAAATGCCATTGTGCGTCAACATGAGTACCAGTATGTGAGCCGAGCACTATCCTTGTGACATTGGCTCCATCATTCTCTAGCTTTAGATATTGCTCAAATTTTGGTTGCGGGTCCCCCGGATACACTTGCATCTCTGGACTTATTATCTTCGTCAGATCATGGATTCTATAATTCAATGGCGTCAAAGGAGCCATCCTCTTGCGCCTTATAGTAAGTGTCTGCATGCCGTGTAAAAAGCCCAACTTCTACTACCCCTGCAATGCTTTTAAGCTCAACTTCATGCCCCCTAATGTCAGGCGGAAAATCAAAGGAGGTGTCGAGTATAAAGTTGCCATTCTCTGTAACGTATGGATATCCTTCTTTTAGCATCCTCATTCTTGGCCTCCCGCCAGCATCCTCTAGCTTTTTCCTGACAATATGAACTGCAAAAGGGTGCGTTTCAATCGGAACTGGCCAGCTGAAGGTAGGCACAAATTTTCTGGACTCTGCTGCAATAACGATTTGCTTAGCAGCAGAGTGAACTATTTTCTCACGGAAAAGTGCGCCACCTCCGCCCTTTATCATGTTGAATTTGGCATCGACCTCATCGGCACCATCAAAAACAACATCGACTTCAGACATCCTGTCTTCGTCTACCAGTTTCAACCCACTGCATTGGGCTTCCAGCTTTATTTGAAATGAAGTTGGGATGCACTCAAGAGTCTCCTTCCTGTCAAAATTTGCCATCTCTCTTATGATGGCAGCCGCCATTGGGCCGCTCCCAAGGCCGACGACCCTATCAGGTTTTACAAAGCGTTCAACTGCCTCTTTAGCCAAATTCTTGGCAGCTTCTTGGAATGAGCGCGGAATCCAGTTTGTTTCTTCTTGCAAGCCCGTATGACACAGCTTAACCCATATCGATTAAAAGAGTTGCATATCACCTTAGGCAGAGGCAGCAGTTTCTGTTCTATGTGATTCGTTACTGAAATGCGGCATTACTCTTTTGCTAAACATCTGGATAAATTTTATCTCGTCAGGGCTCATGCTGTGGACATAGGCCCTTGTAAAGCCTGCTTCAAAGCACTTCTCCATCGATTTTTGTGCAATCCTCGATTGAAGTCGTTATTTTGATCGCCTATTTAATGCAATATTATACTGTCCCGTCCTGCTGTATCTTGCAGCTCTTGCTCAAAGTCTGACTTGGTGTTTGTTAGTAGTAGTGGTGCTACTACTAGTGGTGGCTATATGAGTACCACCAATAGCAAAGCTCCTCAGACTACTAAGGAGCTTTCGTCCACACACACACACACACACACACCATCCTTAAAATCTTCATTGTACTTCCTTTTCTAAAGTGCTTGTGATGTAAGAAAAGTACGCGGGCTCGCTCACTAGATATTCGGTTACATTTACCCGGTGTTTCTTTGTGTCGCGGTGCTGCTTTGCAAGGACCGAGTCGCCGAATACTGCGTCACACTCTTCACACCACGCCGCGAAGTTCCTTCTGTAGATATCAGGGTGACAACTGGGCAATCTTCTCTTAGCTACAGAGTCTCTGCTTCTCTTCCTTTAAAGTTTTTTATTTTCATGCAAAAGTGTATCATGATACTCTACCGATAAGGCTGGCTGGGACTGGTATATCAGACGGTTATCAAAGAATGCAACTTATGGGATATATAGTCAGTTGCGTATCCTTCAATAGTCCGATAAGTTTTGGTCACTTGAAGCTCCGCGACCGCTAAGATTTTCCCAGCCTAGATCGTTATTCAATCTTCTATGCCAGATGTCCAACACGTCACTTCGATTTGAGTGCACGCCGTTAAACAGCACGACCTCCGTGTTCGTCTTGGTGTTGACAATGGCGGAGGGGAAGGACGGGGTTGACGTAGGGGCACCTGTGCCCTCGGTAAGTTTAGTCCAGTGAGGGACCCCCGGGTTATTACGCCACAGCGAGTGGAGTCTAGATTCAGTGTCCTTGACGATTATGCTGTATGTCCCAAGCCCAGGGATCACGCATGCTCTGGCACTACCGACTGTTAGCAACCCGACATCCCTAGACCATTCAACAAGACATGATTAGATTTATCTCAGGTTGTTTTTTTAGGCACATAATACTGTAATCTTTTTACACAGTGGTTCATTCATATTGCTATTCAATCTATCCTTGACGTATAGCCTGGTGCTTAACGTTACTAGTTAGAGTCTATCAATCTCCCCCTCGTGATATCGCTTGCGATATTGTATATCTAAGACACACAAAAGTGACTACAGTTAGCGTTTAATACTTGTAATCTCTGCTACAGTCAAAAATTCATTCTGGAGGCACCGCAGGATCTGTTGCGGCTCTATGTATAGAGCTCTATTCTTTTGCTGTAGACGTATATTGTGGGTCTGCGACAGCATATCCTACGCTCTTCACAATAAAAAATTGTGCAGCACAGTGCAGCACAATTCGCCAACATGCAGGAGTTGATGTGGCCTAGTGACCTCCACTACCAAATATCCTCAGCGCACTCTTGCCCTGCTCTGTTAGCGATACCTCACTCCTTCTCCCTCTCGACTTTACTTCTACAAACTGCCAGTGCTTTTCGAGAGGATCTAGTATCGCCCTGAGCCTACTGTGAGGTGAGCTCCTTGGCTGCGATGGAGGGTAGAGAGGAATTATTTTCAAACCCTGCAGCTCCTCAATGAGCTCTTTCTTGCTTATCTTGCCATTATTCGCCTTGATGATGGACATTGAAGTCAAGAAGCATTTACAACCACGTTAAATGTGCCACTATAACCCTGACCGCTGTCTGTCAAGTCTAGCATTAGATGCCGTCCGGTGTTTGACGTGTCCCTCGTAATGTCAGAACGATTAGGCATTCCATCGACAAAGTAAGGTCCCTCCGTCTGCTGGGGCGTTCCTTCTACCTCTATTAGCGAGGGCGTCAGTGTGCAAGTTTGGTTTGTAGAGGCTTCAATCTGTGTTGGAGATCCAATTTGGGGCTGTCCGGCGAGACGAGCTCCACCTGGCCCAGGAGGACCGCCGGCCGGTCGCGGCATGGCCATTGGTAGTACGAACAATCCCGCCAGTACCAGTGCCGCGGCTATTCCCACGGTGATAGTAGTGTAGGCATTATTCTTGACAAGACGTGAGCTTGTTGCGCCTTCAATCATCTGCTTTTTCTTCCTACCTTCGTATACCATGACTGCTGCGGCAAGAGCAATGAACGCAGCCTGCATCACTTCGATTGTGATAGCTACTGGATTATCTACAGGCCCTCCTCGTCCAGTTATTGGATTGCCCGGCACCCTTGTTTTGAATGAGCGCCATGAATACAGCGGTCCCTCCAATTCCTATTGCGTACCAAGGCGTACCCCATCGTCTAATCATTGGAATAATCCAGAACACCTGAGCAAACCCGCCTACAATGAACAGTATGCCTTGGTTGACATTGAACTCTAAATTACTTGGCCCAAGCATCAGGTGCAACATGCCAGCGATAGCTGTTGCTGCTGCAGCTGCAGCGCCATAGTATAACGCCAATTTGGTCACTGCCAATCTAATTGGCTCGAACTACTCTCCAGCCGCTTTTAAGTGATTTGTACCATTGTTCTTTGAACTTTCTTGTCCTTTATCGAAAGAAGAAGAGGAAGGCTCAGTATGAGATGTCAAGCTCGTGAGCCGCGCCTCTTTCAATTTGAGGTTCGCTCGCAACTACCTTACTGCTTCCGTCTGCAAATGCTACATATACTATCTATTCGCCCGGTTGAAGATTCATGTAATATTGGCCGTTGACTGATACGAAAGTGCTTGCATAAAAATCGTCTCTCTGCTGCACCGCCATCACCGTTGCTCCGATTGTAGGTAGCCCTCCTGACTCACTCACGTATCCATGCAGCACGCCGGGTTCCATTCCCATAGGTATTGCTCGGCCAACATTTGCATTGGGCAGCATTCTGCCACCTATTATAAAGCCTGCCAACATCGTTATAGTATAGATTGATTCCGTTAATGGATGGTAGCGTATTATTCGCCCACTGATCTCACTGTCGTGGCCTTTTACAATAGTCTTTTCTCTTCGACATCTACGCTTCAAACAAACTACCAACAGATGGCAAGATTACGTATGTCGTTGGTATGTCCAAAGCCTAATTCTTGTCGTCCTTGAATCTTATCTGGAGATGACTTCCATCGCAGAATGGCTTGTTATTTGAAGCACCACAACGGCAAAGTGTGTAATGCTCTTTTGATGCTCCTTTGCCCCAGTTACTTATACCCACCAATTCAATCCCACCTTGGACACAGTAAGGTCCGTTCTTTTCAACTATGACTCGGGGCTCTCTGTCCTCTTGGTCTCGGTATTCGATATCGTCAGTTGAATAACTTAGCGCGCCTGAGGGGCATTTCTTTACAGTTTCAATGACTGATTCGATGCTGGCACCGTTTGGATTTATCCATGGCCTTTGTCCTAACCGAAACACCGATTCTAGGTTTCTTACACACTCCGCCGAATGCGAACAAATTCTCCTATTGTCATGTACTGTGATGCCTTTGCCAACATAGTCCTTCCGCTTATCTTCTCCAGTTTGTGGAACATTCTTATTTTCGCTTGAAAACCCCAATGATCTATGAGTACCATCACAGAAGGGTTTATCTTTTGAACCACCACATCTGCAGAGCGCAACACTAACGATCTTAGAAATTGGCTCTTCTCTTGAATTTTTGAGATTTTCGATAATTCGGGGCGTCTGCGAATTTATCAAGTACAATGGACCGTTTGAAACCGGCATGATCTTTGGCTTCTCTTCTGGAGCACGCGATTTAGGTTCGGAGGATGAAGGCATTTCTGCAATCACTTAGCAAATGAACAATATTTGTATTTGCACCTTCCTATTTACAGACGGTTTATGGAAAAGCTTCGATTCATGAACTTTGACGATAATTATGGGAGAAATGGTAAATTCAGTAATAGAATGCAGAAGGAAGTTAGTAGTAGTAATCACTGAGCGCAAAATGAGTTTTATTATATATCACTACTGACAACAATAGTGTCACACAAGCTATTATTATTAATAATAATACTCATCAAGGGGCAGCAGAGGTACAGGTATATACATCTCGACTCGCCATATGGTCAATATATACATACACATTCACATACATGGCTGCTGGATGGACAAAATAGAATAGAATAAAATTGATGGATGCGGCGTCTATAGCACCCTCGAAGTTCTTCTAGCTAACACGATCTACAATTGCCTTCGCCAGCGCATGCTCAAAAGGCAGTGAGGGACCTGGCATTGCTCGCTCGGTCGCTACCGGCTGAGAGATTCGCCGCAATATTTGCTACGGAAGAGTTCATACATCTAATAAGGTCTGCTCTCGGAGCCGGACCTCTCTTGATGAGCGGAGTAAGATTCTGTTAAAGAAGGCCGAACAGTACACAGACAATCGATTGTTGAATATCTCTAGGCGGATATTGATAGCACAGCCACACCTAAACAATAGAAGGAATTGCTCAAACAGCGTAAGGAACCGGTTATGGCAGGTAATGCCCTTGACGAAGTCAAACCAATGGCTTTTGATCCCTTGAAGGCAGAGGTTGCATCAAAAATTGCAAAGCCGGCGCTTGATTATTGTGTTGAGCAATATACAAGTATGTGCAAAAGAATCCTGTAACTATCGGGCTTTATGAAGACTCGATAAGAAAGGCCACTAGCATTATAGATGTCATAGTTAGGGAAATCAAAGATATAACATTGAATGGGCGAGTCTGCTGCGAGAACTTCATGAATACAACGCCAAAAACGCAAACATGAAAAAGAGATCGAAACAGACCTCTTAGGAGCTTGCTTCATCTTTACACCGCTAGGTGGTCAGGTAGTGCGCAGTTTATCACCATGAACTTATTGAATAAAGCATAGTATTATTTTCACTTATTTGATATACACGTTAGTTGAACTTTATATTGTAGTCTGTAATTCAGAAGCTTTGGTTATCCCCCGAATCATTGTTGAAGTAGTTGATTTCTAATAGTGTGGGAGCCTACCTCCAAGGAATGATTTAGTTGCCAAAATGCAAAATATCTCTCTCTGTGACGTATTGAATGCAAAACTTCAACTGGCTAGCCAACGGCATAGCTGCCTCTGATAAAGATGATTCTTATTTACGGAAAGCTACCCGATAACTAACGATGCTTTTCTTCTTCTTCTGCTGGTCTAATTTTTCTGAAATTGACATATAACGCAATATCGTATGCTATTTTCAAGGCTCCGCCTAAAATAAAGGGAGCAGATAATGTTGGCAAAATCTGTAAAATATAGCCAGTCAATGTCGGGGATACTGCCTGAGAAATATTTCTTGATATGTTGGTAATTCCCGCTGCAGGCGTCCTTTCATCTTCGCCTACGACAGCAACAATGTATGATTGCCTTGTTGGCACGTCCATTTGCGATAAAGTCATTCTAGCCAAGTAAAATGCAATTGCTAAAGGCAGTGAAGGAGCGAAGCCTACAAGAATAAGAAAAACATTGGACGGTATGTGAGTAAAGACCATTGTATTTACAAGCCCTATCCTATCTGCAATTTTGGCTGCTGCAAAAAATGAAAATGCTGTTAATACACCTGCCACTGAAAAAATCAGGGATATGGCGGCTAAATCGACACCAAACTTGGTAAAGAACCATAAGGAGACGATGCTTTGAATAACAAAACCACCTGCAAAGGAATCAACTGCAAACAAGCCTGATAGCTTACCAACAATCTGCTTTGATTGAGGCGATAATGACTGCATAACAGGCCTTGCAGTGTTTCCAGATAATAATACCTCGATCTTGTTTGACAGCATGAAGTAAATACCTATTACGCCAATGCCAAGGGCGCTGTATAACAAGAAAAGAGGTTTTATGGACTCCACTTGGTTCATAGCATACTGTTCCTGAAGGATGGTGGGAAGACCTGAAAGAAGGACGCCGGCTGACATTGCAAAAGTTCCAGCCATATTATAGAGTGCAAACACCGAGTTTCTCTTTTTGTTATTCTTGACAGTTTGCGGCAGCAACGCCTGCTCTATTGAGAGAAATGCTCCTGTTTCAGAGCCTGTGACATTAATCGTTCCTATAAGGGCGGCGGCGATCAAAGCAAAGTAATTTTCAGTGGCTAGAAATATAGCACCAGCAATTGACATCAATGCGCCGTAAATTATTAGGGTTTTCCGCCTGCCAATCCTGTCTGCATAAAAGCTTGCAATCAGCGTAAAAATTACACTGTTAACCAGTGTAGCAGTAAGGACCACACCGATCAGAACATCGTTGAATCCAAGTAGTTTTAGGTATATCGCCAAAACTATACTGAGAAAGCCATAAGCAAAGGTTCTGATGACTCTAGCAGAGAGGATAAGCTTACCATCAGTTGAGAGCCAGTCTAGTAGCAAATTGGTATATTACATTCTAGGTTTGTTCTTAGTATATACTAATGCCTGCTAGATAATACCGCCTTCTAATTATTGTTTGATTTGCAGAAAGCGTATAGTGCATCGTAAAGGTAGAACTGTTTTGACATCTTGTCATAGTCGTCTTTTGAGATTAGACTAAAGCCAGTTGCAATGGCAAGCAAACCTTCTGACTGCGGGGTCAATGCCCTGTTTTGAGTGTCAGCGCCCCTTACTATCTTCGCCAATTCTAGTAAAGCTGACTCTTACATGTCAAGCTCATGTTTCTTTATGATGGCATCAAATGAGCACTCTTCAGCATGATGACCCAGCTCCATGTTTGGAACGTCAAAAGGTATGGCATATTGTTCCTTGGCTAATTGTATCACTTTGTGAGCTTGAACGAAAAGAAACTCTGCATCTTTGTCAACGAAATTCTTTATCAGCCAAGGTCAGGCTATTCTGTCAACTTTTGCGTGTTCTCTTGTTACCCACTTCATAGAGAGGCATAGACATTGATCGCTATTTTAATGATTAAAAATTGAAGTGACCATCGCCCTTATTCAACACTCTCCGTCCCGCTTTCAGCAGCAATGACTTTTGACCCGAATTTTCACCAGCGTCTTATATCAACAGGCTTTGAATCAAACTATATTTTGTATCTCTAACTTGTATCTTTTCTCGCCCATTTTTGAAGGATTGTTGATTTCTGATAGCGTGGCTGCCTACCTCCATGGAAGATGTATTGTCAGAAGACTACTACACTGGCGGGTTTTTTAGGTGGCTTCGAGGAAAGG
>DATCWI010000046.1:0-29108 GCA_036566425.1 Nitrososphaera sp. | reverse complement strand
AAGTAGTGGGCTTGAATTCAATAATAGAGCGTTGTCCTCTACTACTGCCATATTTTGAATCTAGCCAATCCGACAATTCAATCTGTAGTAAAACTATTTTATCCTACCCATGCATCAAGAAAGCTTAGAAGGTTGGGCAATATATCGTGGTGAGGGACAAATATACAAGTGCTGATTGGCAAAACTCGGCGCTCATTACCATAGACACCCAGAATGATTTTACTCTTCCAAATTCGCCTTTCAAAATTACAGGAACTCTTGAAATTGTGCCAAAAATGCGTCAGGTCTTGGATACGTTCAGAAGCATGCATAAACCGATAATTCATGTAATTCGGCTCTATAATCCCGATGGCTCAAATGTTGACCTTTGTCGTAGAAGAGCAGTCGCTGAACTAGGTAAGAAATTAGTCATTGCTGGAACAAAAGGAGCTGAGCTTGTGGAGGAACTCAAGCCTTTTTCTTCTTCTTCCTCCCTCTCTTCCTCTAAACTAAGCCTTGACACAGAATTGCTTTTGCAAGGTGAGCAACAACAAGTCTCAGTGAATGAATGGATAATGTATAAGCCAAGGTGGGGAGCATTTTATGCTACACCACTTGAAAATCATCTACAAAAGCTTAATGTGAATACAGTTGTTATCTGCGGATGCAACTTTCCCAATTGCCCTAGGACTACAGTTTATGAAGCTAGTGAGAGGGATTTTCGAGTTGTCTTAATTAAGGATGCGACATCTAAGGTCTATGAACAAGGTCTCCAAGAGCTAGAAAACATCGGCGTAGAATTAATGACATCTGATGATTGCGTAGCGGTTTTGAAATAGTTCTACTAAGCTAAAGATTATCACTATGTTATTATGATTTCATGATTTCAATTAGACAATCTCAGACATCCTCTCACCAAGATGCCAGCCATGCTTTAATTATTCAGCAGGAGCTTGAAGCTATAGATGGCAACAACAAGAAAACCAATCTTTCAAAACGAACACTACGATGCGATTGCTGAACTTTTAGAATAGACATCAGTATTGGTTCAGGTCTCCTCCATACTACATAGGAAAGGAGCAGGCAGACAGGCAAATCTTTATCTACTGCAGAGCCGTGGCTAGTCTCCCAAAAGTTGACTTTTCCTGCAAGGAGTAGTGGTAACATGTATGGAGGGTTTTCTCTGTCAAATAAGGACAGTTTTGCCAATTATTACATAAAGAAGAAGAATGATAATAGCCCTCGCACTGGTGTTGCGTTAAGAGAAAACACAAAGGGTGAAGGTTCTGATAAAGACCAATCTCGAACTAGGCTTCTTATCGTAGACGACGATTCTGACATAGTTCATGTCCTCAAAGTAGGTCTTCAAAAGAACGGATTTTTGGTTGATGCATTTACTAACCCAGAAAAAGCTCTACAAAGCTTCAAATCCAATGCAGATTCTTATTTTCTAATGCTGTCAGATGTAAGAATGCCAGTTATGTCTGGTATTCAACTAGCAAAAAGGGTCAAGGAGATTAATCCAAATGTCAAGGTTGTTCTAATGACTGCTTTCGAGATAAGAGATAGTGAATTTGCTAAAGTGTTTCCTTCTACACAAGTTGACGGCTTTGTTCAAAAGCCCATTGGTATTAGAGATTTGACTAACAAGATATTGAGTCTTATAGGTGAGACAAAGTGAGAAGGAGAGACACGAAAGAAGGAGAGAAGAAGAAGTGAAGATGTAGATGAGGATTGAAAGCAGGAATCACAGTAATAATAATGAAGAGTCAATCATAGAATGGTTCAATAAAGAAGTAGATGATGGAGAGAATAGCATCTTCGTATATCCTGATTTGCAGACACTCCGCCAGATTTATACAATGTATGTTAAAGACCAGCTGGCAAAAACAGTTGAATATGATAGTGCTACTTCTAGACGTAATAAACAATCAAAGTCAAGAATCGTGCTTATTGCACCATTTTATGAAACAGTAGACAGCGTAAAACATCATCTCATCGCTTTTGGTGTTGCAAATGTGCAGAGACATATAGACAAAGGCTCATTGGTAATAGTTGATTCATTTTACTCCTTCCTTCCAGACATAAATGGTATGAAAAAGCTGATTGACTCACTTTCACAGCGTGCAAGAAAAGAAGGAAGAGTTGGCGTCACTGCCATAGTAGATATGGGCTTTTTCTTTCTATTTGGAGGAGACAGCAAAGCTACAGATTTGATAAGCTATGAAGCATCGCTAGCACCAAAAACACAAGATGGCAATGTTAGAGGCTTTAGTTGTTATCATTGGGGAAACTATGGGACTCTTACAGATGCCGATAAACAAGAAATTACTCAAGGATACAAAAAGAAACTGCTTGAAGTTACAGAAGGAAATGTTACTGATGATGACATGTAAGGAAGAGGAAGCGAAAACAAAGGTTTTTGATTTGATTAGGTATTACGAAATGGCTTCCATTCCTCTTTTTTCCATTGTAAGTGCAATTCTAATTGAACCCTTGTTAGTTAGATGAAGATTCATTCCTTTCATATGAATGAAAGAATCAGTGCAGTAGACAGCTGTGAGTTTTGAAATTGATAAACAATAAGTTTTCATATTACTGCTGGATTTGTCCGACAATAACCGAAACTGAGCTCAAATTAATACCGTAGTTAACCAGATTGATAAAAGTGGACCGGGTGGGATTTGAACCCACGACCTCAGCAATGCCAATGCCGTATCCTACCGGACTAGACGACCGGCCCAGCAACAATTCAAGGTTTTGGAACGATATTAAAACGATACGTTTACGATGTTTAAACGTAATACACATGATAACCATAGGAGTTGAGACTGACTGTAGAATATATCAACAATAGCGTAACCCTTTGGCGGCCGATATTCATGATGGCAGGAATTCGTTCAAAACCATAGCGCTGATGTACATAATTTCTTGTAGTGCAGGTTGCATTTATGAATATTTTACAAACAAGAAAAACTCTTAAAAATATTTTGGGATCTAAATTGCAGGATTATCCTTTCTCATTACATGCCTTTCGATCGCATCTCTTAACACCATTGTAACCGTTGGAAGGATTCTGGGATCATTTACCTTGGGTATTATGTAATCTTCTCTTAGATGAGTATCATCTACAATTCCTGCAATAGCATCTGCGACAGCTACAAGCATATCTTGGCTTAGCGTTTTCGCCCTTACGTCAAGCAAAACCCTAAGAACAGATGGAAATACGACAGCATTATTGATTTGATTTGGGAAATCTGATCTGCCTGTGGCTACGATTCTTGCTCTTCCGTGTAATGCATCGGAAGGAAGTATTTCAGGGTCAGGGTTGCTCAATGCAAATACTATTGCATCGCGATTCATTGATTCTATCATTTGATGATTTACTATGCTACCTTTTCCAGATACTCCAATAAATACATCGGCTCCTTCAATTACGTGTGCCAGGTTTCCCGTCAGTTTCCTTGGATTAGTTTTCTGGCCTATTTCCAGTTTATAGCGGTTCTTTATATCATCAGCATCATTATTGCTGTTATTACTTCTTTCTCTGTCAATCGACAAAACTCCTTTGCTGTCTGTTACAACAATATCTTGACACCCTGCAGCACGTAAGATCTTAACTATACCATATCCTGCTGAGCCTGCTCCCGCTATCACCAATTTTATTGCATCTAGCTTCTTACCTACTATCCTAAGTGCATTAATCAGTGCTGCAAGGGTAATAACAGCAGTTCCATGTTGGTCATCATGAAAAATTGGGATGGACAGGATTTCTTGCAATCTTTCCACTATCTCTAATACCTTAGGGGACTCGATATCTTCTATATTTATAGCTCCAAATATTGGTTCAATTCCTTTAACAAATCGAATTATTTCATCTTTATCTCGGGTAGATATGCAAAGTGGAAATGCATTGATGCCACCCAAGATTTTGAATAAAACTGCCTTTCCTTCCATAACTGGAATTGCTGCTTCCGGTCCTACATTTCCCAAACCAAGTACTCTAGTTCCATCACAGACTATAGCTACATTATTCCATTTTGATGTGTAATCATATACCAATTCTTTATTATTGCTTATTTCTTTTGAGACATATGCTACACCCGGAGTATAGATCAAGCCAAGAGTTCCTTTTTCCTCTTCAAAGAGATTGTCTAAGGAAATTCTGCTTTGAATTTCTATCTTGCCTTTCAGCATTCTGTGTAGGCTTATGGCCTCATCTTTTAAATTCAAAGCAATACCTTTATGGCCACAATCTATCTATGAGTTTCTATGTCTTTGTTTATCAAAAAGTGTTGAATACTATGAAATCTACAGTTCAAATTAGCAAAATTTCTTCAAGTATTGGAGAGGATTTTATGGATATACAGTACATGCTCTGCTTGCAGTTTTATACTTGTTAAGACTTCTAATATCAAGAGAATACATATGCCCTTCCATAAGCAGCCAAATGGTCTGAAAGAATTCTGTAAAGATATTCTTACAAAAGATCTCTCCATTAGGTTTGCAGCAGTAGCAAATCAGATGGGAATTCTAATTGAGTCAGAGTATAGAGAGGGTCTAAAGCCTTTGATGAATAGACAAGAAACTGAACATTATACCATGCAAACTGTGTTTCGCGCGTCAACACGAGAGACTTTTGAAAATAAGATAGGCAAACAAAGGTACGCCATAGCTGTTTATGAAAAGGTAATTCGTGCAACAATTCCAATTATCGTAATAGGCTCCCAAGAGGACAGAGATGACAAACAAGAAAATAAACAACAACAACAGCAACAACAGCAACAACAACAACAAAAAGAGCAAAAAGAACAGAATTCTAAATGGATTTACCTATTGGTATCATTTGATTTGGGGTCTGATGTGATATCTATCATGGAAGACAAGATATTGCCATTAATTGAGCAGTTTCGGAAAGATTCATTGGCCGTATAGTCATGAACTAGCACATTTTGCTCACAATACCTCTAAGAAACTTGCAAACAAGATGATGATTATTGGCAAATCATAATACTAGCAGTAATATTTTACGAATTAATACCACACGGTATATATGCTATGGGTTAAATGGACCCTGTCATCAGGTCTGCACCTTAGAGTATGCGTAGTGCATAGATGCAGTAGACTTGAATAATCGCATGCAGAGGAGGCAAGACGAACAATGGATGAATTTTTAGGCAATAGTCTACTAAAAGTATAAGTATATAATAGTTAGTCAATGAACTTAATTCTGTTAAGCTAGACTATATGTCGCAATAATTTGTGCCTTCTAATAAAGGCAGCAAACGATCAGCACTGAGGACATAGAAGAGGATGAGGAAATCATTGAAGCATTTTATGGCTATAACTACAACACACGGTTGACGTTATCAGGATATGGCATATTTTCTTGTGATGCATATATGCTGGAGAGGAGAAGCATATCACTGTAGCAGTAGGGGTGCATAATATGCAATATTACTCCACATTACTAACAAACATACTCGAAAAGATCGTAATATAGATTTATAGCCATAGGATATCGAATAACTGATACATTTGGCATGGTAGAATCAGGCGGCAAACGGATAGTTCTTACTGCAGACCGCAGTTTGATGACAAACTACAGAGGCAACTTTCTCTATGGCTTTATTGCGTGTGGTCCCTATGAGCTTTTACCAGAATTTGTATTTGACAAGATCTTTTGTCCAAGCGTTGAGACTGATCCCAACACAGGAGGGGTCAAAGTTGCACAGTGTGGATTGAGAAGGATAGAAGCTGCGCTTTCGAAAGAATACAGGCGCGATGAGATCCTTCTTGCGCATCCAGAGATGCTCGACAGGTGTGTGGGTCCAGAGACAAAGGTCGTTGGCATTAACGTCATGGATCCACTTGGTATGGCGCCGGTGACAACAACAATGTCTCCGGAAAAACTCTCATACGTCGCTATGAAGTTCAAAAAGATGTGCGCTTCAATTATCCAATTAAAGAAGAAGTATAATTTCAAAGTGGTCATCGGAGGTAACGGCTCTTGGGAACTTGCCAAGCCTGATAGAATGAAGATTCATGGCATTGATACTGTAGTGATTGGCGAGGCAGATGAATTAGCTCTCGATCTTTTCCATGACTTGGAGGCGGGTGACGCACCAGAACTCTTGCACACCTTTGTCCGCAATATCGAAAACATTCCTATGATGCAAGGGCCTACGGTCAATTCCCTGATCGAGGCTATGCGCGGTTGCGGCAGGGGATGCGACTTTTGTGATGTCAACAAGCGCTCAAAGAAAGACTTCCCACTTGCGAGGCTACAGAAAGAGGCTAAGATCAATCTCAATTATGGTTTTGACTCCATCTGGCTACAATCTGATGAGATGCTACTCTATGGTTGTGATAACAAAGACTTTATTCCAAACGCAGATGCTATCACTGAGATATGGAGCGGCCTGAAATCTACAGGTGCACGCTTTGTTGGCACTACTCACATGACACTTTCAGCAGTTGCGTCTTCGCCCGATCTTATAAAGAAGATGTCTGAGATAAATGAGATGAACGTTGCCGGTGGTAGATGGCTTGCAACTAACCTTGGGGTCGAGACAGTTGCTCCAAGGATGGTAAAAAAGCACCTTGGGGTCAAGACGAAGCCCTTTCAACCAGAAGAGTGGGGGTGGGTAGTAAGAGAAGGCTGCAAGATACTCAATCAGAACAATTGGTTTCCTGCGCTTACACTAATCATAGGATGGCCCGATGAGACGCCCGATGAGACTCAATACACAATCGACCTCATCGATGACTTTAGACACATGAATATGCGCGGCTTGGTTGCACCACTACTATATCAAGACTTTTCAGAAAAGAACTCGATGCATTTTGGCAACCTCAATGAGGCACAATTCACCCTGTTCTGGAGGTGTTGGGAGCACAATCTGCGAGTCATAAATGATATCATACCTATCATCATCAGGAATAAGACATATGGTCCAGCAATGAAGGTCTTCATGGCAGCACTCATCAAGTCCGGCACTTGGGCAGTCATGAGATATCTGCGTGGTCTCTCAAAGGAATTGTTCAACGGACAGGTGCCAGAAGATATAGTCGAGCGATACTCCCGCAAACATTCTGTGACAGCGACGATACCGTCACAGCTCTGATACTTTATTGTAAGTTCTTGATCGCTTCTTCTGCAAGCGTAGCAACTTTGGGTGTTAAGATTACAAAGTAGTTCTTGTCTGCACGCTCTACAGACGTCACAGGACGGTATTTCTTCGTAGAGATGTCAAATTCTACAAGTCCAGGGTCAAGTTTTCCTCTAGTATATATCATCATCAGGACTTCTCCTGAAAGCGGAGTCAATGGCACAAGAGAGAAGATGTATCCCTTGTACGAACTAACAGGCATGACCTGCTTCATGTATGGTGCAACAGAAACAAGGTAAAGGAAAACATCCTCTACTGTAGCAAATTCTTCAAATTCAAACTTCATCATTCTAATCGCTTTTTACCAAGATATAAGGCTTTAAAAAAGAATAAGAAAAAGAAAAAGGAAAGGAAAGAGGCAAAGGAAAAGAGATAGAGGAGGTTAGCCGTACGATTCGAACTTGATATCGTAGCTTCCATCCTTTCTCTTATTGCGCTCTGTGACAAAGCCCTTTGGGATCAAATAATCCAGTGCTCCATCTATCGTCCCCTGCCAGCCACAGATGTAGAAAGAGGTATTTTCTGGTGTTACTTTTTCTCCCACCAATTCTTCTAGAGGAGAAAGATCCCTTCCGGGTTTTGGCCTAAGAAATGACTCAACCCTCCCCTTCTGTCCGCTCCATACCCTGTTGAACCACTCCTGCGGCCTGCTGATACTTGCACGGTAACGGAAATTCCACTTGTCACGACCTTTATCAATACTCTCCTCTTCAAGCGCTATCAACAGTTCCCTGTAGCCCAGCTCGTCTACATAACTTGCTCCATGCAGCAGGACTATTTCGCGCTTGCTTCCTATTGCTTTGAGGTGAAGGGAGTATGAAAGAAAGGGGGCAAGACCTGTCCCTCCACCAATCAAAACCATCCTCCGATCGTCTGGCCTGCCGTCAGGAAGCTTTTCATTTATTGTGAAAATGCCTGTAGGCTTGACCCAAAGTATTTCATCACCTTCCTTTCTGTTGAATAGCTCAGTTGTGAGCCTGCCAGGGACCGGTTTGCGTACCCAGCGAATGTACAACTCAAAGCGCTTCTTCTGCTCAGGAGGTGATGCAATAGAGTAAGCTCTACGGACTATTTTGCCTTCGCTTGGGATATGGAAGCCAAGCGTAACAAACTGACCCGCCTTAAAGTCTGGAATTGGGCCATTATCCGGAGTAATATGGAAGACACCAAGGTCCTCCTTATTTATTTGGATGTATGATAGCTTGGCTTTGTTGTCAACTACCATATACTTCTGAAGTTCAGAAAACGACAAATAAATACATTTTTAATTCTTGGATGAAGGCAACTGCTCAAATAAACAAAAATAGGCAAGTTTTATTTGATTATTGCTCTAATCTGTTGCTGTATATATATATGGTAGACTGGCTGAAAGGTAAGGGTTTTGGAGGGTCAAACGAGATCGACCAACTTACCAAGACAATAAATGAACAAAGCGACGATCAGAGAAAGATTATTGCACAATTTAACAAGGCTATGAATGAATTTGCAACTGAGCGCTCGCTTGAAACTTGCATCGATGCCCTTAATTTATCGATGCAGCTTGCAAACACTAGAGGGAAGTTGGCAGAGTCGTATGAATACTACGCAAGATTATTAGAGCGCGAAATAACAAGGTTGAGCAGAACAAAGCCACCACCACCGTCGTCCTAGTCTTAACAACAAGAATGACTTTTTTTACACCAAGGTTAGCGGTATAGTATGCGATTCCTTATAGTGCCCAGTCTTTCTATGGTTATTTCAACTACATCCCCATCTTTTAGATATTTTGGCTCTTTCATTGACATTGCTACACCAGCTGGTGTTCCTGTAGAAATGATGTCCCCAGGCTCTAGTGTCATAGTCACGCTAAGTGAAGAAATTATCCGCCTAATTGGGATAACCATATTTGAACTTGATGAGTTTTGCCGTGTTTCGCCATTAACCTTGGTTGTTATGCGAAGGTTCTGAGGATCTGAGATCTCATCCTTAGTCGTTATCCATGGTCCGCATGGAGCAAAAGTATCGATTCCCTTGCCTCGAGTGAACTGCTTGTCCTTGAACTGAATATCCCTTGCTGAAACATCATGCATTATCATATATCCAAAGATAGAATCGAGTGCTTTATCTTCTGGCATCCTTTTAGTCTCCTTGCCAATTATAACGGCTAATTCAGCCTCATAGTCGAGGCGAGTTACAAATGACGGACAAATGATATCCTTGAATGGCTCGTTAAGAGCGGTTCGGGGCTTCAAGAATATTACGGGTTCATCCGAGGGAGTAAGCCCTGCGTCACGAGCATGATCATAATAATTAAAGGCGAGGCAGATTATCTTGGGAGGGTTTGGTATAGGCACCAATAGCTCGACATCACTTACTTTCTGATTAAATTTCAGATTTGCCTTGTGCTGCTTGACCTCGTCAAGCCATCCTCTGAACACAAAGTCTTTGATATTTGGGGGAACAGGTATACCTGTCTGTTGCTGTATTTCCGACCTTGTGACAATGTGTAATCCATCATCGGATATTAAACTATATGTTTCCTTTACATTTCTATCTCTGATTCTTGCTACCTTCATTGTCCATTTACCTGTGCGTCATTATTGCGATTTGATTACCGTCGATTCTGCAAAACCCAAATCTCACAAACTGAACTCGTGAGTCAGGCTCAAGGCGAGACGCAAATGATTCTGCAAAACCTTGCGAAACTTCAAGGCTGTTAGTGTTGTATTTATCCTCGCTCATGTAGAGTTCCTTGGGAATCATGACCCTGTAGTCAATTATATCATTCTTTGCAATCCATTGTATTTTCGGCAAGGATTGTCGGATATCGTCACCACTAGCCTCAGCAGTGATCATCAAGCGGGCACCATTCTGTGCATCTATGCTTGTTACCTTGACGTTATACAATTCAATAAGTCGAATTTCGTCCCCAACCTTTAGGCATGCAGCGTCATCTTCTGAGATATAGAACCGGTCCCCAACCTTGACGGTCCTCATCCCAAGGTTGATATCAGTAGGATGATTCTTAAGTACTACCTCCATTTCTAGAGCACCACTGACATGCAATTCGACAGGATTTTTTACAAAGAATAGCCTCAATGATATTGGATCTATTATTTTCCTGTTGAAAGCTTCTAGGCTTTCAAATGGAGGCTTGGTATCTGCAAGCGTAAGGCCAAGAGATAGCACGAATTTCCGTATTGCTTCGGGCATAAAGCCCCTTCTCCTAAGCGCCGCAAGTGTTGGCAGCCTAGGGTCATCCCAGCTTCTGATTATGCCATTTTCTATCAAGGGTTTTATCTTTCGCTTTGAAACTGGAATTCCTTCAAATTCTAGTCTTGAAAATTCAATAAGGTACGGCTTTCTCAAATTCAGTCTGCCAAGTATTGCAAAATAGAGAGCATTGCGAAGCTCATATTCTTTAGTCCTCAAAGCATGCGTCACACCATCCGCACTATCTTCAATTGGTGCAGCAAAGTCATAGGTCGGCCAAACCCGTACTCTGTTGCCCAGCCTAGGGTGATCATGCTCTATTATGCGGAAAAGCGTCGGGTCACGCATAGCAGTATTTCGGTCAGCCATGTCGCCTTTGAACCGCACAATGGCTTCGTTCTGCTCATAGGAACCATTGAACAATTTTCCTATCCTATCAAGCGCAATTGCAGGATCGCGTCTGCATTCACAGGGCACCCCTCTTGCCCGGAGGTCATGTATTATATCTTGGCTACAAATGCATACGTATGCACCATCCAGCTCGATTAGTCTTCTTCCATGATTATGTAAAAGCTCAATGTCATCTGAAGTATTCTTAACAATATCCGGCTTGACTCCAAGCCATTTCAATCCCTCAGCTATGGCGTCGTAATATTCCATCCTTTCGTTGAGTGGATTTGTATCATCAAAACGGAGAATCAACTTACCACCATACATTCGAGCATACTCTTCATCAATTATGGCTGCCTTTGCATGTCCAATGTGCGGATAGCCATTGGGTTCAGGAGGGAACCGAGTAACTACCTTGCCCTGTAATGCTCCTTCGAGCGGAGGCAGTTGTTGTTGCTTCTGTTGTTGTCCCGAAATTTGCTTTTTTGCAACTTCGTTTTTTGGTGCAAGCTCTTCAAGAAGCGATTTTTGATCTGCAAGCGAAAGTGAGTTTACTTCCTGTACAATTGTCGTGATTCCAGGGATAAGCATCTTTATTTGACTACGTAATTCTGGCTTTGAGCCGACAAACTTTGCGATCACTGCGTCAGACTGTGCCTTGCCGCTATGCTCCACAGAATTCTTCAATGCAATGATCTTGATGAATTTCTCAGTATTCGGGTCGATTGGCACGTATTACTACAAACTCCTGCCCACTACAAAATCTGCCGAGAACTCAAGAGATCTTCTAGCATCAGAGTTACTATACCCTTCAATTGACTTGAGTGCATCTCTCAAATACCTTCTTGCTTCATTCCTCACATCCTGCTCTATGCCAATATGAGAGATGACCTCGACAGCCTCCTTGATATCTTGGTTCAAAGTCTTGTCTCTTGCACCAAATACCCTCTTGATCTTCTCTGCGTCTTCTTTGCGGGCGTTTTTCAGAGCAAGTAATATCGGATATGTCTTTTTACCTTCTCGAATATCATTGCCGGCGGCCTTGCCCGTCAGCTTAGGGTCGCCTATCACACCTATTAGATCGTCTATCAACTGAAAAGCAATACCAATGTTGTAGCCAAATGATGAGAGGTTTCTGATATCGCTAGAGGTATGATTTGGAGAGGAAAGAGCGCCAAGTGCGCAGGCTACTTTAAAGAGCGTAGCAGTCTTTTTGCTAATCATGTCAATGTAATGCTGCACACTTGGAAACTTGGCACTTGACGCCACTTCTACGTCTATTGCCTGTCCCTCACATATTTCTGTACATGCAAATGAAAGATGTTCCACCATATCAATTATCGACTTGTCTGGAATTCCTGCCTTTTTGCAGTTAAACGTCAACAATTCGAATGCTTTTGAGAACAAAATATCGCCTGCAAGAATTGCAAGAGGCATGCCATAGTGTCTGTGCACAGTTGAAGTTCCATGACGCATTTCATCGTTGTCCATAATATCGTCGTGAACAAGTGTAAAGTTATGAACAAGCTCGACTGCGGCAGCAGCAGGAAGTGCCCTTTCAGCACTTCCACCTAGCATCTCGCAGCCCTTGAGAACCATAAAGGGTCGCAAGCGCTTGCCTCCCGTGCGGATATAATGTGACGAAGCATGGTAAAGCTCTTTTGGCGTGCCCTCAACGAATGTGAGTATAAAGTTGTTCACAGTAGAAGCATAAGATTCCAGCTCGCTTTTGATGCTGTCTGCCTTCATGTACGGCTACTAACCTCATGTGCTAGCATTCCTGTCAATATATATCTTGAGCTAGCTAGCGCAGCGATATTTTTGGCTCCAACAAGGAACATAGCACTCTTCAGCTCTGCAAGAATTGTATCAGCAAATGCAAACAGGCTTTCGCGTGACTGGCTAGCAGCTTGGAGGAATGGATATGCCATTGCAGCCATGCTGGCCCCAAGCGCTATGCACTTTGCGACTTCCAACCCGTTTCGCAGACCGCCTGATGCAATAAGCGGCAATTTCACTGAACGCCTGACCTCTATGAGGCTTGCCGCAGTTGGAATACCCCAGTCCCAAAACATCTCACCCAAGTGCTTCTTGAGGTCTTCTTTGAGGAACTCTGCCCGTAATTTTTCAACACCCGCCCAACTAGTGCCGCCAGCACCGGCGATATTGATCGCAGCAACATTGGCCATCTCGAGTTTTATCGCAACCTCTTTTGAAATTCCAGCACCCACCTCCTTTACTATCACAGGTACATCAATGGTCTTGGCAAGCTCGGAAATCTGGGAAAGAACTCCCTTATAGCGTGGCTCGCCTTCGGGCTGTATAAGCTCCTGTAGCGGGTTTAGGTGCACCACCAGTGCATTTGCCCCAATCATTTTTACTATTTTTTTAGCTTCATCGATTGTGAACCCCTTGGAAAGTTGTGCCCCACCAATGTTTGCGATAAGGAACGCATTTGGTGCATTCTTTCTTGCTATTGAATAAGTGGCGGCAAGCTCTTCGCTTTTGAGGCCCGCTCTCTGACTTCCAAGTCCCATACCAAAGCCATACTTTTCTGCAAGCTCACCCAACCTTCCATTAATGACAGTTGCCTCATCAGTGCCTCCAGTCATAGAGTCAATAATAATCGGTGCCGAAAACCTTTTTCTAAGGAAAGTTATCGAAGTATCAATATCGTCATAATCTAATTCGGGCAGCGCATTATGCACTAGCCTGACATATTCTAAGTATGTTGAAGTGGTTTTTGCCTGTACGTTCTGCTCAAGAGGAATGTCTATACCTTCCTTTTTTCGCTGCTTGATTATTTCAATATCTGAGGGTCTATCAAGAGTGTCTGGCAACTACTTCTTTCTCCCCTTTACGACGGTGCCAACTTTTAGCGTGCCTTCTACTGCCTCTATGATGCGTTCGGGGACAAGTCCATTTATCATTAATACATCTATTCCGTGTGATGCAATCTTAAATGCTTCTGTAACCTTTCTTTGCATTCCACCCGTTGCATCAATGCCTGATGTCTTGAAAAATTCGATCGATTCCCTCTGGTCTACGACTTGTATCTCTCGTACAATTTCTTTGCTTACGCTGTCCTTATATACGCCGTCGACATTTGTCGCGAAAATGATCCTTAATGGTCGCAGTACTCTTGCTAAAATTGTCATTAGTGCGTCGCCAGATAGAATGGAGTATTTTGCACCTTCAACATAGACTATGTCACCAAACGTTACGGGTATTAGCTTTGACTGAGCCATAGCATAGACCTCTTTTATCTTTGCTACAATTGGCTTATGGCCTGTTGTGAGAGCCGACGGTGGTATGCAATATGGGTTAAGTCCGGCTCTTATCATAGAATTGACGATTATTTGGTTGAGTGCAATCATTGACTCATGCACGATAGAAACCCCATGGACATCATAGTTGGCAGGCTTGGTATGCATGTCATATTTTACCGACCAGTAATGGCCAAACGAGCCGCCACCATGCACAAGTATGATTGGAATATTATCTAATCGCATAAGAGCACGCGAAATGCCTTCTATCGCATCTATATTAGCTGCAAGCGGCTTTTCCTTGAAGGTGGCAACAGAGCCGCCCAGCTTGATAAGAGCAAGTCCTTGTAACAATAAACTGAAATACTTTTTGAATTGAATTTAAGTTTTAACTTGTTTTCACTTATTAGCTCTACTACAAAACATAATACTATACTCTATCATCACCATTGAAAGCAGGTACATCAGAGAAGCAGTCCTCTGCTACTTTGAGCTACTCAAATTCAAAGAATGACCTCCGAGTAACATATTCATTGAAAATGCAAGATAGTATAGGATGAGATCCAAAGCTATCATATTTTCTTCAAGGAATATACTACTCTTGCGAGAGTGGAATTACTCTTAAATCACTGAATAAAAACTTATCATAGAACATTACCATCATTCTTTCATTGGAGAATGCCACCAAAGATTATATAAGCAGAGAAATAGATACGGTGGGAATTCAATGCTCTCAAGTAAGAAGTCAGCATCATCTTCGCCGCTTTCATGGACATTCGCTAGTGCATTATTATTTGTAGGGTTAACCTTGACAATAGCCTCCTCTTCTTTCAAGATCGTATTTGTAGATGCACAAGCAACGACATCTCTTCAGGAATTTTTCCCAACAACAGAAGATGAAGAAGGAGCAGAAGAAGATGAAGAAGGAGCAGAAGAAGATGAAGAAGAAGAAGAATTACCACTGCGGGTTGCTTTCGTGAGGCCCTCTTTTACATACTCTGCTTATCAGCAAAATGGATTCTATAACTTCTATGGGATATCCGGAGATCTACCAGACGAGACAACAAATGTCACAACCAATCTGAACTTGCTTACAGTTGAAGTTCCAGACGAAACTTACACGTATTATAGAGATGACCCTTCTGAGGACCCGAGTACCCCAGCACAACAGGATTACTCTGATATGTTAATGGAGCTTGTTGAAGAAGAGGCTTCTTCCCTAGATCTAGATGTAGAGATTGCAGACATCAGCGATAAGGAAGTTCATCATGGCGATATCTTTGACAGTGCCGGGAATAATGCATACGATGTACTCTTCCTTTTCCACCAAGAATATGTCACTCAAGCAGAGTATAATAATCTAAAGAAATTTGTTGTCCAAAATGGAGGAACAATTGTCTTTAACCATGCCAATAATTTTATTGCTGAGGTAAACTACGATAGTGCTAGCAATACTATCACGCTGGTAAGAGGTCATGACTGGGCATATGATGGCAACAGTGCGTGGCCTACAGACAATGAAAGATGGCTTAAGGAAAACCAACAATGGGTTGGAAGTAATTTCATGGATGATACAGCTAGTGATGATATAATATTTCAGAATAATCCATTCAATTACGAGCATTCAGAGGAGCAATTGGTGACAAACCCAAGCGCCACGATAATTCTTGATTTTGGGGTAATGGAGATGAACGCAACTGAAATGGGCGATGAAGTAAATAGGCAGCATTATCCACATCCGGAAAAAGTAGCGATATATGAAATGATCAGTGGCAAAGGGAAGGTTATACATTTAAGCATCTTTTCACACAAGCTTGAAGATAACGAAACATTTCTAGACTTCTATGAGGAAGAAATACTTCCCCGTGCATTTGGCGTCCCAATTGGCGGTATCTAGTAGTAGTAGTAAACCACATATACAAACGCCAATATCCTCATACCATCATACGTATACACCCGCATCGATCTCCCTACAGGTGTAATCAGCATATGTACGAACCAAAAGGCGCAAAAGCTAATGATATATCAGAACAATTATCAAAGTTCACCTAGGCCTACTATCATGAAGGAATATTCCAAGTAGTGACTATGGACGGTTTGAAAATTATGGTGCGTGCCAGCAGTAACTCTCCTTCTGTTCTAGGTGGGATTCCGCTTAGCAGCTAACCTGAGCAGGTGCAGGACCTTATGCTCCATTTAGCCTTGCTCCACCCGGGTCGGCAGTTTCATTCCAGTATTAGAAACCTCAGGTTACACACCATCATTGTAGCATTCTAACTGGATATCTTTTCTGTTCCGTTGCCAGTCGTCTCCGGCTAATTATCGCTAATTCGGGTGCCTGCAGTGAGGGAGGAGTTTCCTCTCTTTCGAGTGACCCACTCACTGGCTCACACTTAATATGTTTAAGGATACAATCGATATTAAAACTAGGCGTTACTTTTACTAGTCCTCTTCTTCTTTGACTACTTTCTTACGATTTGAGGAAAGTATTCCTCCTCCAGCTTACTCACCTGCTCTTCTGTTTCTGCAGCTGCATAGTCATCCAGAAGGTTTGCGTTGAGCTGAAGAAATGTGTGACCCCACTTGAACTTGTCCATCATTCTTACCGCAAGCTCCTTTTCATTTAGGATGCAGAGTGCACCTGCAAGTGCCTCCACGCTCGATAGCTTGCCCAACTTGGCATAGTTGATCGGGTTGGCAGCAAGCATAGCCGGAAGCCTTCTAGCTATTCCCCGATCAGTAAGACGTCGATGTTTTAGTACTTCATCTGCGCGTTCCCATGAGCAGTCAATAGCGCATACAGAATCTGCTACCGTTTGATCACGTCTCAAAAGAGTATGTTTTGAAAATGGGTCAAGCACAATAGTAGTCCTTGAGATAAATTTGACAGAAGCTGCTAAGCGGAACCTGACCAGCTTGGCTGCAGTACACCTGAATGGATCATCTTGATGCAGCATGTAGACTAACGGCTTCATACCACATACATCATGCTTACCAAAGACCATTAAAGTTTTTATTCGCTTGACTTTCACTTGTTGCGTGCTGCCAGCGATATCTACCATCCATTTTCCATTTGAATTAAAAAATGATCAGCTGGAGGCTGCCAAGGCGTGGATCAATAACGGCTGCCGTGGGTCTGTCATTTTTAGTACTGGCACTGGCAAGACAGAGATCGCATTTGAGTGTGCAAGGTTGGCAGCAGAGCTGTCAGGACGGGATCACTTTACAATATTGTTTCTGGTTCCAAGGATAGTGCTAATAGAGCAAAACGTCAGACGTCTGCGACGTTACGGCATCTCTGATGATTACATAGGCATCTATTACGGTGAGCGCAAGGAGATTAGAGAGATCACTATCAGCACATACCAAAGTGCCATTAATAATTACAACCTCATAAGGGGTGCTAACATGGTAATACTTGATGAAGTTCATCTTGTCAGCGAAAGCGCAGTAGCATTTGACAGCATCTTTGATATTATTGTAGAAGATTCGCACAAGGCAATTCTAGGACTCACTGCAACTATAAATGAAAAGGATCCAAAATATCAAACAATTCTAACTGTTGCCCCACCCGTAAAGAAATACATGATAAGAGATGCAGTGACGGATGGCAGGCTCGCCAAGCCAATTGTTAGAGCGGTGGAAGTCAGCTTTACGTCAGAAGAGCAAAAAAGTTACGACGAGGCAAGTACTGCGATAAAGGATATCTCAAGAAAGCTTCAGGCCTATGATCCAATGAAGATGACCAAGATACTAATGCACGGCGGGTCGCGGGCATCAATGGCAAAAATGTGGTTTGCGCACGTGCGAAAACGCAAAGAGTTGCTCAGTGCTACTAGACAGAAGTTACTCAAAGCAGCAGAGTTGGTCAAGAGGCATACAGGAGAGCGCATTATGATCTTTAGTGAAACTATCGACTCAATTCGGCAACTAAAGGCAATATTAGAGGCAAATGGAATACCGGCTCAAACAATACACAACGGAGTTAAACCAAAAGAGAGGAAAGAGATCTTGGAAAGCTGGGGTAAAGATTATTTTCCTTTACTGTCGGTGCATACGCTTGAAATTGGATACGACATGCCGCAGGTCGGCATTGCAATAATTATTGCTAGTACGACTAATATGAACCAGGTCGCACAGAGGATTGGGCGAGTAGTAAGAAAAGTAGATGGAAAAGATCAGGCCCTTGTATATGTAGTCTACGTTAGAGGTACCAAAGATGACAATGTACTAAAGGTGGTCAAGGCGGCCATTGAAAAAGAGGATGAAAGAACTGCAACTCCCAGTATCTATAAGGGTAAGAGACCTACACATGGTCAGAAGACCATAACAAAATTCTCATAGGTCCATGGAGGTAGACAACATGCCACCAATGTGTTCAAAGTATGAATCAATATCCATCTCGACTACCTTACCTGCATCAATATTTATGATGTAGGTTATGTGTAGTCGGCCGTTAAGAATCTCATCTTCAGTCACTGGGGGATTCTTGTAATATTTATCACACAATATTTTGACTTTTCTAATTTCACTTTGTCTTCTGTCACGAGGTGGACGCCTGAACAGTGAGGGTATTGGAAGGACGCTGACAGGTGGAGTTGCCAAGACAAACTGATTTGCATGTTTACTATACCGTGCTATCTTGCTTGCAATCCTTGCGGCATAATAGGACAGCGGATCGAGTGCATGTTCGGGGGGAATAAAGCCTGTTTCAATTTCAACAATGGCTGCGCCATCCCCTTTTTCCGCATACACGTCACAGATCAAAATATCTGTCAGCTGCTTTTCTACGTCAACTTTATACCCGTATCGGATCAGGTGCTTGGCGCATACAAGCTCCATCGCTGAATGATTTATCTTGACAAGGTTTCTCATGTAGAGCTCGATGAGTCTATTCTTTACAAAATTCATTCTCTCCACCATTTGTTCAGGCTCGCCGGCTGACATTCTATCAGAGAGCGATGTCACATCTGCAACAAAGCGCTGTAAATCCAATTATCACAACATTATAGCAAAGAATAGTTTTAAAGATGATGATGATGATGGTGCTACTCAATTAGCAACATTAAAAATTCCCCCATAAGCATGCTTATCTTATAATGTCACTCTCAACAATCAATAAAATGACCATCCTTGGGTCCGGTATTATGGGCCATGGTATTGCTCAGGTGTCTGCAATGGCCGGCTACACTGTAGCCTTGCGCGACGTCGAACAATCTTTTCTTGACAAGGCAATGGAGAAAATAAGATGGTCGCTCAACAAATTAGTTGAAAAACAGAAGATATCACAGGCAGAGGCAGACAAAATCTTTGCTAGAATTACACCAGTAGTTGACTTGAAACAAGCACTCAAGGGTGCAGATTTGCTCATTGAAGCAGTGCCAGAGGACATGAACTTGAAGAGGAAGGTATATGCAGAGGTCGACAACTTTGCAGAGAGCAAGACCCTTTATGCTTCAAACACAAGCACTCTTCCAATAACGGAAATGGCAGCTCTGACAAGCAGACCAGAGCGCTTTATTGGACTTCACTTTTTCAATCCACCACAGCTGATGCCCTTAGTTGAGGTGATACCTGGCAGCAAGACCGACCAAAGCATGATTGACATGGCAACAGGTCTTGTGCAAAAGATTGGCAAGCAGCCAGTGCTCTGTAAAAAAGATGTTGCAGGTTTTATTGTCAACCGCATCTTTATACCACTTGTTCACGAAGCTGTATATTGCCAAGAAAGAGACAAGTTTTCAATGACTACTATTGACTCGGCAGTCAAATTCAAGCTCTCATTCCCAATGGGGATATTTGAGCTTGCCGACTATACCGGCCTTGATGTGATACATAAAGCAACTGAAGAGATGCATTCCAGAGATCAGAAAGTCATCCGTCCTCATCCCAAAATAAAGCAGCTATTTGATGAAAAGAATTTGGGTCAAAAGTCGGGCAAGGGCTTTTTCGAATACAAAGGTGACAAATACGAGCGCATAAACCTCACAGAGGAGGAAGCCGCGAAGTACGATCCAGTTGCACTAATCGGAGTGGCTGCCAACAATGCAGCATGGCTTATTTCCAATAATGTGTGTAGCAGAGAAGACTTGGAAAAAGCACTCAAACTGGGTATGGGGTTGAAAAAAGAGCTATTTGCAACAGTGCAAGAATTTGGAGTCAAAAATATCGTTCGCAGTATGCAAGACTTGGCTGCAAAGTATGGGCCATTTTATGATCCCGATCCGTACTTGGTCAGCTTAACATGATATAGCTCTTCCTACAATAACCAAAATTTTAGAAAATACTTCGTAATGCTACAAGGTAGTATGCCTCATAAACCTTTTTTTATATACTACATGCATTGAGTGGTTTCGAATTTAGAAAAGACTCCATCTATAGATAGGTTCGTGTGTCTATCTCCAGGCACTATTTGGTTTGTATCATCATGCCTTTACAGTAGTAGCAAGAATCATTTCTACTGCGGTCTTTGCATCTTTTGCAACAATTATTGAGACCCTGTTACGCTCATCCAAAAACTTACCACCATAAATATCTGCCACGCCGCCACTTCCCGCAATCGCTACCATTGTCTTCTTGGTTATATAGCCTACACCTAGCTCAATGAGCGTTCCTATGCCGCCACCTACTGCGATTATTCCATCTGCTGAAGATGCAACGACAAAATCTCTTGCATAGCCTATACCAGTGCACACCACAATGTCACAATATTCATTTGCATACAAGAAATCTTCCTGAGGTATTATCCCAACCGTGGTGCCGCCATATTCTTTTGCACCTTTGCATGCAGATTCCATTACGCCTCCAAGCCCTCCACAGACCAGCACCGCGCCAGCAGACGCAATCTCCTTGCCCACCTCATATGCCATCCTGCTTGCAAGGTCGGTACATCTGTCTTTGTTGTATCCAATCACGGCAATCTGTAGCTTACGCACAGGCCGGAGCAATAATCAGCGCATGAATTATAGTTTTCGCAGAGAGGTGTTTTTATGATAAGATGCACAAGAAAAATAAAACCAAATAGTGAAATAAAAGAAGTAATAGTAATGATTCACACTCGAATAGTCTACACTATTACAGTTTGGCAAGAGTAGTTGTGACACATCATACATATGCGGATTATCAAACTCATCAACTCTCTCTATCTGTGCAAGGTAAATAACTCGGAGATCCGGCCTCAAGAGCAGATAGAGTATTATTCGATTTTTGGTTTTTGTATCTTTTTTCTAGGCACTTAGTGGTAAGAACAGACATATGCTTAAAAGCTCTTTTTATGGTGAAGGGATCTCATATTGAAAGTAAATCTCACGGTCTATTCTTGTTATTGCAAATGCCTATAACGACTAAGGCTTAAAATCATAATAGGGGAAATTATGTTATGAAATTCCGCAATAGGATCGAAGCTGGTAATCTCCTTGCAGAAAGGCTAGCGGAGAATAGGTATTCCTCTATGATAGTACTTGGCATTCCCCGCGGAGGCGTTATATTGGGAGATATTGTAGCCAAGAAGCTTGGCGCCGACTTTGACATTGTGATACCAAGAAAGCTTGGGGCACCCGAGAATGAGGAGCTTGCTATTGGGGCAGTGATGGAAGATGGTACTGCATACATTAATACATATATCGTCAATGCGTTGCGAATACCCGAGAACTATATACAAAATGAGCGGTTACGTCAGGTCGCAGAAATCAGGCGTAGATCTACAGCATACAGAAAACACGATCTTAGTTATAAGATAACAGGCAAAAATGCTATCATAGTTGATGATGGCATTGCAACAGGTGCTACAGTCATCGCATCTGCAAGGTGGGCAAGAAAGCATCATCCATCAACCCTTACTATTGCGGTTCCCGTTGCTCCCTCCCAAACTGTGGAAGTGTTAGAACAGGAGTCTGATTCTGTTATAGTGCTTCACATGCCCCATGATTTCGGATCAGTTGGGCAGTTTTATGAAGAGTTTGGACCAGTCTCTGACGAGCAGGTGACCCAGATCATGCGTTCAAGAGGACTATTGCTGTAGAACTAATATATGGCATGAATATTGTCAAAATTGAATGAAATCTCGCATCAAAGACCCCACACTTGCCAAAGAAGGCAAGAACCGTATTGATTGGGCAGAAGCCCACATGCCTGTACTTGTCGCACTCCGTCAGAAATTTGAAAAAACCAAGCCTCTTGAAGGAATAAGGGTAGCTGGGTGTCTACACGTTACAAAGGAAACAGGAGTCCTTGTTAGGACCCTCAAGGCTGCTGGTGCCCAGTTGTCATGGTGTGGCTGCAATCCATTGAGCACTCAGGATGATGTTGCTGCCTCCTTAGCTGAGGATGAAGGTATTTCAGTATTTGCACGTAGAGGTGTGACGCAGCAGGAATATTATGACGATATTCATTCTGCTATGATGATCGAACCACATGTTACCATTGATGACGGTGCAGATCTGACGGTTGAAATGCACAAGAAAAATTTTGACTCAATAAAAGGAGGTACAGAGGAAACAACTACAGGTGTCATCAGGTTGCGTGCCATGCAAAAGGCAGGCAAATTAATGTATCCAATTATTGCTGTTAATGATGCTGAAACAAAGCATGACTTTGATAACATTTATGGGACAGGCCAGTCAGCCTTGGATGGTATAATACGTGCAACTAACGTTCTGATTGCCGGTAAGAACGTAGTGGTTGCAGGCTATGGTCATGTGGGCAAGGGTATTTCGCGGCGTGCAGCAGGCCTAGGTGCCAATGTTATTGTTACAGAAGTCGATCCAATAGCTGCCCTCAAAGCTAAGATGGACGGCTATGCAGTAACCAAGATGGAAAAAGCAGCTGAGATAGGCGATGTTTTCATCACCACAACAGGTTGCAAGGATATTATTATTGACAATGACATTGCCAAGATGAAAGATGGCGCAATATTGGCAAATGCAGGACATTTTAATGTAGAAATTTCTATACCCGCAATAGAAAAGCAATCAGTACGCCAGAATAAGATAAATGAAAACATAATGCAATATGTCCTCAAAAATGGCAGCAGGATATACTTACTCGGTGAAGGTCGCCTCGTGAACCTAGCTGCAGCAGAAGGTCACCCCTCAGAGGTCATGGATATGAGCTTTGCCAACCAACTCCTATCAGTAATCAGGCTAGCACAGCAAGGCGACACAATGAAGCCGCTAGTATACAATATCGAGAGGAACCAAGATCAGGAAATCGCACTTGCCAAACTGCAGTCAATGAATATCGAAATAGACTCGCTGACACCTCCACAAAAGGCGTATCTTGAAGGCTTCAATGAAGGGACATAGTATTAATTATCGGTATGCAAAGACCAAAAAGGCGGATGGGTAGTCTAGCCTGGTTAGGATACCTGTCTCACACACAGGTGGTCGAGAGTTCAAATCTCTCCCCATCCACTTTTGATTTATCCGAGAACTTTCTTTGTATTTCAAAAGATAGCAGCGACAGAGCAAAAGGCGTATGAGATAATCAAAAGTATAAGGAAAAACAACTGATGACATCCCATAACTAGTAATGCAAAAAAGATATACAAGGGTTCTTTTAAAAGAATTTTTAAGTACAAGAGATTTTATTTAGATTTCGAAAATAGATTAATTGAGAAAACGCAGTTTTGTATATGTTATGAGATGGTCGAAAAGATATGTTGAGCCTTTTACTTACTTCTTGGCTCCCAGCGTCCTGTTCTTTAGCCTCATTTGGCTGCCATGGCATTTTCTGCACCTAGTAGTCGAGATGGGATTCTTTGCTCCGCATTTGAAACATATCTTGAAGAATAATCTGCGTTGCTGTGCAATCTGTTTCTTTGCTGCATCTGTGATTGGCATTTATATTGTTCTTATTCAAAGGAAGGCTCTTTTCTACCTTTCTGTTCTCACGTTGTTTATTTCACAGAAATGTACGAGACGATTAGTGTATTCTCAATCTTATGCTAATAGTCGTGTATTGATGGCGATACCAGTAGGATTGGCCGCCATATTTGACGGTGCTTGCCTTACTGTTTGGAAGGCCATAATTCGAATTCTTCTTTACACATTAGAATAACTTGACATACAGGGCCAGAACTTTTTGGTATATTTCTCTTCGTAGAATAACGCAGAGCTTCTTAAAATGAAGACCGAGATATACAAAAGTGGCTGCACCTTAGTTAACAATTAAAAGATCGATCTAAGATAATAAGAGGTGATCAGTTCTCCTATTTGCGATTTCAACATACTCTTTGCTCACGTCATATCCTACAAAATGTCTTCCACTTTTTATAGCGGCAATACACGTGGAACCTATACCACAAAATGGATCTAGCACAACTTCACCTTTGAATGTATAAAGCTGTATGCAACGGTATGGAAGCTCAATTGGAAAAGGAGCAGGATGACCTGTACGAGTTGCAGATTCCGCAGGAAAATTCCACGTGCTCCTTGTAAATGCAAGAAATTCGCCCTTGGTTATTGTATTCTCTCTGTTATGAGAGCTGCGATGAAAAGTTCCTTTAGAGAAGATCAGCACATATTCATGCACATCTCTCAATGTCGGATTAGATGCAGATTGCCAACTTCCCCATGCTGTAGAAGTCCCAGAGCTTGCAGCCTTGTTCCAAATTATCTCGCCACGCATAAGAAAGCCTAATTCATGCATGTCTTCGATAATGTAACTATGCAATGGGATGTAGGGTTTTCTTCCTAAATTTGCGATATTGACACATGCTCTCCCACCATATACAAGTACACGAAATGTCTCTTTGAAGACTTGCTTTAGCAAGCTTCGATATTCTTTTATGCTCAAATCTTGATCGTAATCCTTGCCAACATTGTATGGAGGAGAGGTAACCATAAGATGAACACTATGTTCAGGCAGTTCGTCCATCGTTTCGCTACTCTTACAAAAAAGTTTGTTTAAGTTTTGAGGCTCAATACAATTCTCCCTATAATTGTGTTCATGGTTGCTTTCGCCATTATTTGTTGTACTCTGTCTGTAAAGTTTACGACTGTAAAATCTTGAAGAATCGTGAGATTCCCTTTTTGAAACTCCGAAGCCTTTTGTTTCTGTTGATTTTCTCTTTATGGATTGATTCACATTTGGTAGAACCTTTCTATCCATAGATAAGAATTTTGTGAGAATAAACGTCATGATTTTACTATGTATCAAACAGTGCTTGATAAAAAATCAATGTCGAAATAATTCATATTGTGAAAAATTTCTTAAAGAGTGGCAAGCGGGTGGATGTCAGAACTTGAAATAAAGCTCAGAAAGGTAAACCGATAAGATGTCTGCCGAACAGCAGATTGTATATATATGTACATTATATTTTCTGAAACTGCTTGCAAAGCAGATACCTCAAGATTACATAGAAACAATCTGAACATGACTATACAGACAATACCCCGATTTTCTCTATTGGGCAATTAGATTCTCTTCTTATGTTAGAAAAAGAGAACAAATATGTTCACTAAAGTAGGATGTACTATACCAAGAAATGCACACTATTGTGAAAAGAGAAAAGTCCTAGTGAGTTAAATTAGTGGGGCCGAAGGGATCTGTCCTGATATGGCTGTTGCCACACTCAATTGAACCCTTGACCCACGGGTTTCTTCTTTTCTCCTGCTAATTTAGCCCTTTTATCAGATCTGGAGCCCGTTGCGATGCCTGGCTTCGCTACGACCCCACTAAGCGTGCATCGTGCTATGGATAGCATAAAGATGTCTGTATAAGTCTTGCTAGAACATAGGCTCAAGTGAGCTGCTATTCATCATCATCATCATCATCGTATCGCTTCTCAGATCCCTGCCGACAAGCTGATCAGTACTATTCAGGTACCAATGCTGCGTCTTAGGAAATAGGGGCAGATGCAAGGTCTTACCGCTATCTTTATTGAGGTAATCTGCTACGAGAGTGTTGTTATAAGACCTTACTAGCTGATGAGCCGCTGTTGGAACAAGGAGGTTAAAGTCGTCTAATGTGCTGTTCGCCATCAATTCTGGAATTGGGCCAAGCGCCTGACTTGTATTTGCATTTTTAAGCAGCACATTCCTTTCACTATTAACCCATTCTTCTTCAAACTGCAAATTCAATAGAGTTACTGCAGCCTGCTGGAATGCTTTATCAAAATTATTCTCTGAGGACTCGATTCCAACTATGAAGCCGTTCCAAATGCCGGTGCCATTGGTAGTGGTGTAGTTACGCGTGAATACCATTGCTTTTCCGGAAATTTTCTTATTTTCTACATTAAAATTGTAATCTACATCATAGCCAGGAACCAGATCAGTGGAATTGCCATCACCACTACCACCACTACCACCACCATATATCGACGTGTAAACTGACTCAGCAGAATCAACAGTGTAGCCGTTCAGATTTCTTGTCAACATTGGCAAAACTTCGCTTGTAAAATACTGCTCAGGTGTTTTAAAGTTAGAAACAGATATCGGGGCGTTTCCAAGGGACATTTCCCGGACCTTCTCTGTGGATATTATAGAACTAAAGCAAATGCGATCAGTTTCGCAAAGCGATGTACTTGGGAGAATGTACAAAGGCATGAACGGCTGAAAGACATATACAAGCGTGTTTTCGTCTCCTCTTGCAAAGAATACAAAACCGCTCATGGATTGATATGGCCTGATTATCTGTAGATCTGCACCCCAGCCTTCAGGGATGAAGGTTGTTGCGGCTTTTTCTTTTGGATCGGTCCATTTAACAAAGCGACTTTCATTCTGAACCTGCGACTCTGTTCTACCGATCTCGCCTGTATCGTTAAGTGCAATTGGGTAGCCGCTGCTGTAGATTATATTCTTATTTGCATTTGTGTGTGTCAGGAATTTAGACAGCTCGTCCATACTTTCAACTAGCATGAAAGCGTTTGTACGTGATTTAGCACTTTTTGTATCCCACCACTCAGAAGCAACAATATGTTCATCTGGTGCAGGTACTGAAGATGTAAATGTCATTATGTCTGTTTGGCTTTCCGAAATATCCCAATCCGCCAGCGGATATGCTGGTCTCTGTGTGGCTGTCGATCCTACTACCAATTCTGGCTGGTGGGCAGACAAGAGATTACTGGCCAGCATTAGTACAAGCACACAAAAGGTTAGCCAGCCATAACGAATCAACAAACAGTAACTACCTGCACAATAATGGGATTTATCCAGCTTAAAACTTGATCTATGAATGCTTTATTGGAGCAGAGTGAGTCAATCCCTGTAGAGTTAAGAGGCTCATAGGCGTTATGATTAATAAGCAATCAAATATTAAGAGTAGTTATCACGCCTACAGATAGAGCTTGCGTATATGGTATGATAACTTACCATTTTATTGGCAGTATTGAATTAATGGTTCTTCCAAAAAGGTGTTGCAAACTGGTTGGTGGCTGATAAATCTGACAGCTTTTTTTTAGGTAGTCAAGCACGCAGACTAATAAATAGCATAATACGAAGGGAGAAGAGCTATGATGACAACTCCCGAATTCAAAGAGTGTGTAAATTGTGACAAAGAGATTCAATACGTAATGGGTTCATGCCGTAGTTGCGGGACTGAAAGACCATCTGATTATAACCCTCCTAATCGATAAAGTAACCCTTAACAGCTGACAACCTGACAGCTAACCATTGGCAATTATAGCTATGGCATATTATTTTCAGAACTTAAAAAATGTAGATTCATTTGAGGCTAATCATTAAAGACCTGAATTTTCTGATTATGATAATTGGTTTATTATGAGGAGTTTACTGTAATATCGTCACCATTGCTCAATGTCCTACTATAGGGTTCAATGTCTGTATTATATGAGTCCCCTTCACTTTCATTGTCTTCACCCTCATCTTCCTCCTCTTCATCTATTTCTCCTTCTCTCACTTCTATTATCCCTGAATCTACAATCTCTACATGGCTGTTGGTTCCCGAGCCCGCCTGCGATATTAGGTCATTCTCAAAATGTTGTCCTCTGATTATCAAGCTTGAACCACCTGACAAGCGGTATTCGCCTGATTCTATGTTTGAAAGCGTATTATTCTCTAAGATATTATCTTGGCTTCTTACTGCTTCAATGCCAATTTCAGAATTAATGATAGTATTGTTATAAACGAAATTGTTCTCTGTCAAGCCGTCATCTGCCATTGGAGGATTAAACAGACGTATCGCTTGTGAAGTTATTCCTTCAATTGTATTGCTATAGATCTGGTTATTTGGTGATTCTGCTACGGTTATTCCAACATTCGAATTATAGACGTAGTTGTTTCTTGTAATTGAATCATGCATGTTTCTTGAAAAGAATATCCCAAAATTGACGTTGTTTTCTACCCGATTTCCTTCAATGAGAATATTGTAGCAATCAAGGGAACAGATTATACCTAATGGATTGTCATGGACGTAATTGTTTGTAATATTCATATCGTGAGTTCCAGTATGGGGGTCTAAAGCGTATTTGATATTGTTATAATATTCATTACCATCAACCGTGATGTTGTATGCTCCATTAGAATAAAATGCAAACCACATGTGGTGAAACTTGCTACCGCTAATCACCATATCATGAGAACCGCCCTCTCCAAATAGGTCAAATCCTCTCCGTCCAGGTTGAGCATATCCCAAATAACCAAATTCTGAATTTGTTATCTGAGCTCCTTCACTTGCTGCAAATCGCACATAGCCTCGGCTAATGGCTCCATTCATGTCCTGTTGAATAACATTACCCTCAGCGATATCCCAAGATGTTATTCTCACACCATCTATCAGTATTTTTCCGTAAACTATTATCCCGTTTTCACCAGCAAGCTTTAGATATTGCAGACCATCGCCATTAGAAGTCATGGCAAATGTGATACCATCGGCTACTTCTAAGTTAGCATTTAGTATGTATTCTCCATTTCCAAGATTCTCAAGAATTTCAGGGTCATTTATGGTCTGAACAACATCCAGAAAAGAAGCATTGCAGTTTATGGTAATGGTATTATCAGGTTCATTATAGTCTATGCATGCTAATTCTCCTGCTTCTGCAGTGAAGCGATGAGGATGCTGTTCATGATATGGTAGTAGTAGTAGTAATCCTGTAAGAAGAAGGAGGAGGAGAGTAACAGCGGCAACATTGATGGAATTCTTGTTAAGACTG
>DATCWI010000007.1:0-18256 GCA_036566425.1 Nitrososphaera sp. | reverse complement strand
TGGTGTGGGATCGCCAAAGAGGTAAAAATGAGCAAAAAGACAAACATGTTATCTACGCTTAGCGTCTTTTCAAGAGTATAACCTGTAATGTATTCAAGCATCTTATCATAGCCCATGCTAAAATAGATTACGCCAGCAAATATCAAACCAAGAGAAATCCAGACAATAGTCCATACTAAGGCATCATTGGTTGAACGGACTTTCTTTTCATGAGATATTTCTTTTTGCTTCTGTCCTTTGGCAAGTATTCCCCTTATTTTGCCTAGGAAGCCTAGGTCGATAGCCAAAGCAATGCCCACAAACAAGCTAAAAAGTATCCACATTAAGACCTGTTGGATATTTTGTGCACCGAATATACTTTCATCTAGCAATGTTTACTGCAGCTCCGCCTGCCAAAACACACACATGTAAACTATGTTAGATACATATATACGCACTCCAGCCATATCGCTAAGCAAGGAATTGATGCTCCATTCCTACCTTCAATGACTTTGACCCCCACATTCTGTCTGCGTCGTTTTCAACGTTGAGGATAACAAGGATCGAAAAGCAGCTATGGCCATCTTAATCAGTCACATACCGCCTTTCTAGCGGAAGAGGGATTTGTCCACTGTAAAAGTTTGCGTGAAAGAGAAAGGAAATGTGGAGGATAAGCTCTTCACGTAAATCTTATTAGATGCAAACACGTTTTATTAACATGAAATGAAACCTCAGGGAGTCTCGCTAAGAGTTCTTACCGCTTACGCACGAGATGTAGGCCGCGGAGCAGTACGCATAGATGGCCGTTCTATGGATATCCTAGGCGTTGCTGATGGTGACGTAGTTGAAATTATCGGCAAGAAGGCTGGAACGGATGCAAGATGTTATCGACTCTTACCGTCCGATGAAGACCAAGGCATTGCGAGGATTGACCCTGCGTTGAGGAAGATGATAGATGTTGCCATTGATCATACGGTCACTATAAGAAAGATAGCAGATATTGATGTATCAGCGGAGACACCTGCTACGGTTGAAAAGGAGAAGGAGGAGGAGGCCGAAAGATCACTGTCCTCCAGCCCAGAGCCCACTGAGGAAGCTGGACCTGGAACTCAAGATACAACAACAGCAGCAGCCGTCCCTTCCACAGCAGTAGTGTTTGTTCTGTCAGGTTCATGCGTAGACTTTGAAAAAGAGCGACCCAAAATAATGCACTTCATAACTACGTTAGAATCTGCAGCTCGCAGTCAGAGCAAATGCAAATGTTACTCTGATGGCAAGAAAGCGCTGGGATGGGACTTCTTCCTGCTTGAGCTGGATGAAATTTTTGTAGATAAGCTAAGAAAGCTTTATCCAGATATTCAAAAGCAAGAGGCAGGCAGCGTGGAGGAGCGGTTCGCACTATGGATGAACAAGCAGCTAAAGAAGATGTTCAAGACAGATTATCATCTAAAATTGAGTGATGTCCCTCATGAAAAGACCAGCGGATTCAGGTTGAATCCAGAACACTTCAGAGATGATTCAAATCTGGAAGACCTGCGATGACGGTGAAAGAGTAATTGGACTTAATGATACATGAAATATGTTGGAGGTAAAAGGACATACTCGGTGAAATTATATCACTAAATTTCACTGACATGGAGGGTATAACCGACTGGATTTTGTTCATCGCTGGCTTTTGATGCTTGCAATTGCTACAGGCCTGTTTGCGATTTCGCTACTGCTTCTACGAATCAATATCAGGACACTCCTTATCCTTCTCGGAATCGGGTTACCTCTCGTTACACTGTGGCTTTACATGGATGCAAAGTATTTCAGCACGCAAAGAAGTGTTAATTCATCGCGCCAAGTGTGTGCATGTCCGATTTGCAAGCACCAGCATACAAGTATGTGTTATGAAAATAGATGTTCATGCTGCCTGATTACAAAAGGAGAAAAAGTGATAGGGCATTCGACCAGTACATTGCAGTAGGTCAGAGTAAAACAGAGTACAAAAAATTGGACCTACCCTGGCTTTGCCTTTGTTACTCTTGTGTTTTATCTGGCAGCCTGAGTAGAGTTTCCTGCGGCAGTTGTTGTTGTTGGTGTTGTTGAAGAGGCATTAGTGGAACCTTCTGCATCTGTCGATCCTGCTTGCTGGACACCATCTTCTCTTGGTGCTGGGAGCTCTATGAAAGGAGTTGCACCTGTGCCGCCTGTTACAAGAGGCAAGACTCCATCCCATCTTTGGGTCTTGAGCCATTCTAGATAGCGCGGGTTTTCCCTCAACTGCGCCTCAACTATTTGTATCGCCTCGGCCTCTCCTTGAGCCTGCAATACAGACGCTTGCCTTACTCCTTCTGCTCGAGCAATATTCGCTTGCTGCTCTCCGACAGCCCTTGCTTCTGCTTGCTGTGCCTCTATCTCGATTCTCCTAAGGTCATTGTTTGCCTGTAAGGCTCTCTGTTCAGCTTCTACTTTCGCTTCAACTGCTCTTCTGAATTGCTCTGTGAACTGGAATTCTGTAATTGATAATGCTTCTACTATGATGTTATAAGGAGCTAACCGAGCCTTTATGTTCGCTTCAATTTCGCTCTTTACAGTCTCTCTGTTTGTAATCAGATTCTCTGCGTTAAACCTAGCCGATATTTGCTTTACGGACTCCTGGATTGCTGGAGCAATGACTCTACTGGCATAATCAAGGCCAATCTGCTGGTATAGGATTTGAGCAGTACTAGGGTCTACACGAAAGTTTAGGGCGACCTGGGTACTCACGTCTTGCAAGTCGTTCGATGCAGAAGCTGCATTTTCAGTTATTCTCTGTGTTCTAACTTCTACTGGGATTATATTATCCCTAAATGGGACTACAAAGTGAATGCCTTCGTTTAGAGAGACAGAAGTGTCAACAGCTCCAAAGCTTAGAAGAACTCCTCTATTACCAGCTTCAACTATTTTAATGCTAGCAGAAAGCACTATTACGAGAATAATGAAACCTACGATGACCGGTATTATGATTCTGACTGAAGATCTCGAAATCAATCCTCCTCCCCCCTCTCCTCTGTAGTCTTCAAGTGGTTCCCCTTCACGGGTCGTTCTTTGATAACGTCCAGGCCCCCGTCTTAATGCACGTCCTCTAAATATTCGTTTATATACGAAATAGCCTATGATTCCAATGATAATCACTGCAATAGCAATCGTGATTATACTGCCGACTTCCACCCCTTGGAAAAGAAAGGAGCTCAACGGCGCTACCATTGTTCAACGAATCTCCATTTGTGAAATCGCAAACTTGCGTAGACGATTTTTATGATTTGCACGTACATAATTAATGCAATATGACAATATGAAGTTTTATCTTCCTGACCTTCTAGTTCCTAGATTTGACTTAGAAGAATATCACATATGATATTGAGTTATGCAAATCGACGGAATGAACGATCGGAATTAGATCTTAAGGCGCGCTGCAATGGGTCTATTGCATCATTGATAGGCCTTTCATCATTCCATGGAATTGGTTTAGTTATTTCCCCAAGGCCCCTCTGTATATCAATACAAAAATAGCAATACTTAAAGAAGTACGAGGTAAAGTTCAAGATTGTGAACAATGAAGAGACTGAGACATTAGATTGGTCTGCTTGGCTTGATTTTGATAGGGACAATGTTACAAATATTGCAGAATCGGAAGGAGTTTACAAGATACATGCCGGCATGAGGATTCTATTTATTGGGAGCGGTTCTAACCTTAGAGAATCCATACTTGGATGCTTGTCAGATCCTTGCCTAAGCAACGCAAAGAGAATTAGCTATGCGATCACTGAATCTGCAGATAGAGTCAAAGAACAACTTCTCAGGGAGTATCGAAATAAGCATGATGGCAGGCTGCCTTCCTGTATGGAAAAATAACATCGCCATTTTGCAAATTAATATTTTTACTTAATAGAATATTCCTCTTAGTAGGTTCCTGTTATTAATAGACTCCATTATTGTTTTGAAAAACCCTTGTTTCTTTCTTCCTATGCAATACTTTTTTTGTTGTAGTGTATTGTTCGGGAATCTCGAAGAGGTATTTAAAATAATAGAATGGTGTAGAAAAGAGACAATCTAAGCTAGCCCTGGCTCATCGATATTTCATTTTAATAGCTTTATCGGAGCGATTGCGAATACTGCGGTTATAGCAGCGGAGATTATCCAGGCCAGAGCATAGCTACCCTCTTCTACTACATATGAAAAGGCAATCGGGGTCCACAATACCCCGATTAGAGATAATCCATTTACCCAAGCGACTTTTAGTGTATCAAAATAAGAAGGATCCCTGAAAAAATGCTGTTTTCTCTCACTGAAATTCCGCCTATCGGTCTGAAGATCTGTAAATGTTGGGGTTTTTCCATCGTGTACAGTACTATCGATCAAAACTGTTCTAGCTTTTTCATAAACTACGGTGAAGGCACCTCCTGAAAAAAATCCTGTAAGTATGGCGGATGTAATGATCACGTATAGGCTATCAATGGACAGTCCAGCTATAGCTATGCTCGTCCCTATTCCACAGATAATCAAGAGTCTTTTCGTGTCTCTTGCTTTGTCATAAAACCGCCCAATTAATGGAGCAGATACAATGGCAAAGATCAAAGGGAGGCTTGCAATAATTCCAACAAGCTGTACTGAAAATCCGAGGTTTGCTAGATATATCACGAGAAACGTTAACTCTACTGCCCAGGCTGCTTGAATGCCAATGAGAATAAGGCCAAGACAGACCAGGGTACGGTTTGACAGTACTCTTAAAGCATCAAAAATTTTGAATTCTTGTTCTTTCCTTGTTGGTTGATAACTCTTATCGTCAATCCTAGAGTCATCGTCGACAGTTATTTTGCTTCTTGGAATAGTCACAATCATCAACAAGGCAGTACCAAGACCCAATAGACCGCTCAGGATAATGCTAGACCTCCACCCAATCATTTGCGCAATATTTATCCATACAAATATGCCGATAATTCCGCCCATTGAATGAGCCGAATTCATAAGACCTATGGAGAAACCGGGGAATCCCCTTTTTCCATGTCTTGCAATAAGGACTATTGCCGAGCTAAAGAAAAAGGCCATTCCAAACCCCACTGCGAAGCGTAACCAGACTAGTTGTGACGAGGAGAACACTAATCCACAAAGAAGAGCAGCCGCTGAAGTAATTATTATTCCTACGATAGCAGAAATTCGAGGATCGAACCTAGAAGCAAAAATCCCTGCGGGAATCTGAAATAGGCCCACTCCGATGAAAAATGCTGCAGACATGGAACCAAGCAGAGAAACATCTTTCTCAAACTCTAATGCTATGAGTGGGAATATGGCTGATATGTTGAACCAATTTATTCCATATACTATTCTGGCAACAATTAAAGAAAGTGATGCTTCGGCATCTGAACTCAATATTCCTTTATTTTTATTCTTTGTTCTCATATTCTATACAGCACCAAACTCTTAGTCTATTGTTATCTTTGCACACCATATTTTTCAATTAGCAATACTGACGATAAACCTTCTACATGCATTATGTTATGGAAAGGATATAGTAAGGTTTTCTTTTCAGCTTCATATTTCTAATCTTGGTCTTAGTAGTATTATACTAGCGAAAGGATAATTTTCGCTCTATTTTGCTATCGAGCTACACAATAGCAAGGCTATTTTTCTAGCATACTAGACATGTCTATGTTAAAGAATGTCTTGAGTATTCCAATGTATGTCTGGACCGGTGGTGGAACTTCATCTTCGCATGCAACGTTCATGTTCCAAGCGTTTATCCATATTACCATGCTCTGTAATATATTGACAAACCGCCTGTAGGCAGGAGCTGTTACTTCAAGTGCACCAATGTATCTTTCTGCAAGGAGCCATGAAGCAGTAAAGTCAATACAATCTGTTCCATATATTGACCTTATCTGTTGCTGCAAAGTCTTTGCTTGCTTGAACGGCTTTTTGTTAATCAGAAATGGAAACTCGACTTTATCTGGAATTGTCCTGCCAAGTGGGGCCCATATAGTTATTACCCTCGCACCATCTCTGAGCTCTTTCCTGAATCTTTTTGTCATAGCATCCACAATGTCTGGCTCATTGAACCAGAATAACAAAACTGTTGCCTCGGAAATATCGACTTTGCGTACATCTGCATCTACTATGTGAACATTTGTGACGCCACCAATTTTCCTCCTTGCTATATCAGATATTGATCTGTCAACCTCCACGCCTACAGATTTTTTGACACCAAATTCTTTGGCTGCAATGGCCACGGCGTTGCCCTCTCCACAACCAAGGTGGTAGAATACATCGCTCTTTTTTAATTTGGCAAATTTGAATATCTTGCGGACTACGTTATCGGTAAGAGAAACTGTCTCGCCTTTAATTACGGGCTGGGGTAGTGATGATAAGAAATCCCCTAATTCCAAGCATGTGTCACTTTATTCTTTCTCTTTACTCTCTCTAATAAAAAGTAAAGTTGACCGCTTTAGATTTTCGACTATCTACTGAAACGATGTGACCCTTTTAGGAATATATGATTAGTAGGGCCGAAATGGAGCCGAGTTATCCTCTACCCGGAGTATATGTAGGTTCAATCAGTGTAGACGGATCATTATAAATAAAGTCAATCTAAGCTTCATCACCGGCTGTTTCTTGTTTAAATTATAGGTACGCTATCCATCATTTAACCATGCGAGTCATGTATGGATACTGTACCACCATAATGGCTCGATACACGCTACTTGAGGCTGCTAATCAAAGGCCAGTTCACATCGATAAAAATGAGTTGTAAGTTATACCTCTACGTACATTGTACCATTTTCAATTGTCACCTTGTAGTGGCCAAGTCCTCGCAACTTTTGTGGAAACCACAGTAAACTGCCAGTGGTGACATCCCATTTAGCACGATGCCAAGGACAAACCAGTTCCCTTTCATTCAGCTCTCCTTCATGAAGCTCCGCTCCAGCGTGAGTGCAGGTGTTGTCTATAGCGTAGAACTGACCCCTCACGTTTGCTATTAGTATTTCCTTGCCTCCTGCTGTGAGATGCGCCATCTTGCCTTCTCCAATCTCTGAAGCCTTGCCAACCAATACCTTTGCCATATGCAGAAATTGAAAATATTCCACTATTTTAATATCACTGGCCAGAGCAGTGAGGAAAACTCAAGTGATAAATTTTAGTCGGTTGATTGTTATCACTTGCGGTTAGATGCAGTACTATAATAAGTTGCGGGTTGGATCAGATATAGCCGAGAGACCCTACAAGATGTCCCAACTTAATGCTGACTTGGATTAGATACTGCTTTTTTCGACCTTCAATAGTGTTCTATGATCTCCCTTAGGCTTTTTCTTTTGCAAGAGGGTGGACTGGAGTAAATCGAAGATGAAGCCCGCAGCAAACACAGTGACTATTGTTGCATTTAAAATACACCTCACATCTACGGCAGTATCTTAACCCCTTCTGATATGGGTTTTGTACCCTACCTCCATCTGGGACTAGTCTAACGCACAGGTTTTTGCATGTCAATATTCTTGAAGTCACAAAAGGCACCTTATAACCGGGCAGGCACTGTGGGGGGAGAGGGAGGGTAAGACAAGATAGGATATGATGTACACCAAATATATGCCCTGTATCATCTGGAAAGAGTAGCAATGGCTGTTACATTCCTTGTGGCTTTTGCATCAGCAGGAATCCTGAGCGGAATAGTTGACGCAATAAGTAGTCTGATAGGAGAGTATGGCTACCCCGCAGTATTTGCAGCAGCTTTTCTTGAAGTGATCTTTCCTCCTATTCCAAGCGAAGTGATTTTTCCACTTGTGGGTTTTATAGCCCAGAATAGAGGACTTGGACTTGAAAATACAATTGGCATGGCGACTGTCGGTGCACTTGGGTCTACGGTAGGGGCAGTACTAATCTTTTTTGTATCAGCCAGGGTCGGAAGAACTGCAATCATGCGCTATGGCAAACGAGTTAGGATAAGCGAGCAAGAGATCGAGAAGGCTGAGGGATGGTTTGAAAGATATGGCTCGGTTGCAGTATTTACGGCGAGGATGATTCCAGGTATCCGTGAGATAATCTCAATACCCGCCGGGATAAGCCGTATGAATATTGCAAAATTTGTTGGCTATACATTTGCGGGCTCGCTTTTATGGTGTATTATCTTGACGCTTGTAGGATATTATCTGGGAGAAGCGTGGACGAACTTTTCAGATCAGTTATCGTCCGCATTTACTATCATCACCATTATACTCATAGTAGCAGCAATCGCAGTCGCAGGATTTTGGTATAGCAAGCGCAAAAGGGCCTCAGCAAAACAATAACTACAATGTTGCTTTCATCAGAAGACAGAGTAGCGCCTTTTGTGTATGCAATCTATTTTCTACCTCCTGCCATACAACTGACCACTTGCCATCAATAATTTCGGCAGTCACTTCCATACCGCGCTTTGCCGGCAGACAATGCATGAATATTACATCGCTTTTTGCAAGCTTCATAGTATCAATATTCACTTGATACTTTGGCAGAAAAATAGACTCTCTGGTAGTACACTCATCTTCCTTACCGATTGAGATGAAAGTGTCTGTCGCTATAATATCTGCGTCTGTCACCGCAGAAGTTGCATCTTCTGTTAACTCGATATCTGCGCCTGTCTTTTTCCCTTCAGCCTTAGCAAGCGCCACAATATCTTTTAGTGGTTCGTAGCCCTTTGGGCATGCAACAGTCATGTTTATGCCGGTCTTGGCGCAACCAAGCATAAGGTCATTGCATACGTTATTCCCATCCCCAAGCCAAGCGAGTTGTAATCCCTTTAATTTTTTCTTCTGCTCCTGTATTGTCATGAGGTCAGCTAGAACCTGGCATGGGTGAAATGAGTCTGAAAGGCCATTTATGACTGGCACCGAAGCATATCCCGCCAGTTTCTGAAGATCATTGTGGTTGTAGACTCGTGCCATTATGCAATCCAAGTATAGTGAAAGCGTTTTGGCAGTATCTTCGATAGTTTCTCCTCGAGATAGTTGGATATCATTTGAGCTAAGGTAAACTACACCTCCGCCTAACTGAATCATGCCAACTTCAAAACTCACTCTGGTACGGGTCGACGGCTTTTGAAAGATCATGCCAAGTATCTTCCCCCGCAATAGAGGCTGAGCCTTGCCCCTCTTCTGTTCTCGCTTGAGCTTGGACGCAAGCATCAGGATAGTACCGATCTCTTTTGTGCTCAGGTCTGAGATACTTAAGATATCTTTTTTACTTAAGGAGATCTTCAATGTCTTCATCCGTTAGATAGACGACCTTTTCTTCTCCTTCTTTCTGTTTTGTATCATTATCTTCTTGGAGGTTACTTTCATGGTCTCTAATCTGTCTCTGATCTTGCTTTACCTTCGCCGTTTCTTCGTCCTTTTCATCTTCTACCAGTTTTTCTTCCAGGTCGTGCTTTTCCTCCTCGTTCTTATTGCTCTCTTTCTTGTCACGGTTCTCCTCAGTCCTTTTCTTTCCAAAGAATCCAAACCTCCTCTTTTTTTCCTTTGGTTGCTCCTCTTTAACCTGAGGTGTCTCAGGTTGATGCAAAATAGGTTTGGGCTCAAGTTCTTTTATCTGCCGCTTCTCCTCCTCCACCTCATGGAGGCCATGTTCGTCTATAGAATCCAATGGTTCTGCGGAACCCTTGGATAGCAATATTACGTCTTTTTCCTCTTTCGTAATGGTTTGTATGTTGTCTGATCCAGCTAATTGTGGAGTTGATTCAGGTGTATTTTGTATAGAGAGGGTCTCCTCGATACTTACGCCTGTCTGCACCCTGCTCTCAAACAATGAACTGATGAATTTGTTTGAGTCAAAAGGGACAATATCATCATAACCCTGCCCGACACCAATGTATACTATGGGTCTTGAAGTAATGTGAGCGATTGAAATTGCAGAGCCTCCCTTGGCATCTGCATCTACCTTGGTTAAGATAGCACCGTCAAAATTGGTGTATTGAAAAAATTCCCTCGCCTGGTTTATTGTATCATTGCCTGCAAGCGCATCGCCAATGAACAATTTTACATCAGGCTTAACCACTCTCACTATCTTGCCCATTTCATCCATCAAGTTCTTTGAGGTCTGCATTCGACCAGCAGTGTCTAACAGAACTATGTCGATATGGTTCTTTTTTGCGTGATCATATGCATCACGGCCTACTGACGATGGGTCAGCTCCATATCTCTGTTTGACTATCTTAAGAGATAGCCTATTTACATGCTGTTCGAGCTGTTCGATAGCGCCTGCTCTATGCGTGTCACCTGCTGCCACTACTACTGAAAAGCCAGCTCCTCGTAGGAGGTTTGCTATCTTTGCTACAGTGGTTGTTTTGCCCGTTCCGTTAATGCCCAGGAAAACAACTACAAAAGGTCCCCCCCTACTATCCTTTTTCATCTTTATTCTTTCAATTAAATCAAACCTATCGGTTCGTGCAAAAATCTCAGCTAATGCAGTTTGCAATTTTGATTGGACAATGTCGGCTGCTTCCTGCTCTTTTTCCAACTTTAGTCCAAGGAGCTCTTTTTTTAATTTCACGGATAGTTCGTCAACTACTTCCTGGGCTACATCACTTTCAAGAAGGGCAATCTGGAGATCAAGGAGTATATCGTCTAGAACTCCTTCAGTAAGCTCTTTTTGAGCTATGCCCTTGGCAGCCCTTGAAAAAGCCTTCTTTAGTTTGTCAAACATGATTTTTTTCAACCAGAACAGACTTTAGCCGTGCTGCTGCTGCTGTGCAGCCTGAACCATCTGGTTTATCTGTGACTGGAGCTGGTTAATACGCATCGTTATTTCCTGCCTTTGAGCTTCAAGTTGCCTTGCTGCTACTTCATACTCTTTTATCCTAGTTTCCACGTAGTTGAGAGCGTCTTCTCTGCTCTTCTCAATGGCTACACCAGCATCCAAGTTAATGAGCAACTTCTTTATAGGAGGAACCAAGGTCTTGACATAAACTCCGATGCCTATAGGCATCAGTGACTCGACGTCAGATTCGGAGGTGATGGTTTGAATCGTGTTTGAAGCAAGATGCGCCTCCTCCATTAACCTGCTTAGTGTCACTTGTCGCGTCATGATGTCATTCATATATGCTTCAAGAATTCTGGACTGCTGAACTAATTCATTTATTCTCTGCTCAATTGCTGCCAATTCCTGCTGTCTAGATTGATCGCTAGCTGCACTCATTAGATACAATCACCTTGATAGATTTTTAAAGCTTTAGATCTGCGAAACCTTTAGCATGTCGCTCATTTTAACTTTCATGCCGTATCGCTCTTCTTCTCCTTTCATATGACGGTATAATTTGAGCATATCCATGCCATTCTTTATCATGTTGAACTTGCCTGTTATCTTTAGCTGGATGAACCTGAAGACAAGAGAATATATCTTGAACTTTTCCAAGACAGCCTTCCGATACTGTGGGATATCATGGAGATTCTCCACAAGGAGTTCAGCGCACCAAGTTGACGGAATTATGCCCTCGCCCAACAGAGGATAAACCGTCCCTATCGATTCACCTGCACCTATTGATTTGCGACCATCAGTAAAGGGCTCGCAGTTTTCAGGGGGGGTCAATCTGACGGGCCTTCCTACCTTTTTTATTATATCACAGTCATACTTGTTCAAAAATTTATTTACAAAAGAATTGCGGGTTTTAAGGAAATCGCCTGCGCCTATATGAGCTTGACCATTACCAAGAGGAAAATACCAAAAGTAACCGGTCATAGACGGAAATGCTTGCAGATAAAAGTCATCGAAAGGCTCCTTACCTCGAGGATATCGGACTTTGTACTGCACACAAGGGATCCAAGTCTCGTTTTCAATCCTCGGCAGATAATTACGGTGAAATCCGGTTGAGTCGATAATGAGATCGAAGTCAGATTCAAGTTCCTCCTTCCTCGGTGCTCTTCCAAACTTTATTTCTGTACCCCTTATCATATCTTGGATCAGACGCAGCTTGTCATAGCTCACCATTCCCTTGAGCTGGATGTCAATGCTCCCATATTCCTCCAGGCCTACCTGCATATGCCGCCCGTTATGCAAGATATAGTCGTCGAAATTAAGGCCACATTTTCGTGTGAGGCCGACCATTACGTTTTGACAGGTTGCCCAAGCACATACTGCATCATGTTCATTCTTTGGCATCCGTTCAAATCCTACCACCTGATTACTTTGATCATCGCTTAGCCTGTTCATCAGGTACGCACCTGCGACTCCGATTCCGACAACTGCTATCTTCATTCTGCCGTTTTTAGCTTCTCACAAATTCCATAAAAACCATAACATTATGTAGCGTTAAAATCTTAACAGCAGCGTTGTCCAAAAAACAGAAGAAGGTGCAGATGCCTGGTTCTGCGCGCGCAGGAATCGGTCTTTTGATTATGGGTGCTTTACTAGTTGCATTTGGCCAATACCTCGAAAGAGGTGCCCTATCCCTTTATGGATTAATTATTGTGGCGTGCGGATTTGCGCTGTACATGATATCATCTATCATTGCTAAAAGAAGAGCAAGAATCTAAGTATAATTCCTCTCCGTTTTTGAATAACAATCGTCCTGTAGACTCATGTATATATATGTCAGATGATTATATATCTTATTCTTGATCCTTCCTTTCCTTATCGAGGAGATATGATTTCGGATCAACATTTGCATCAAGAGTAATGATTTGTAATGATTCTTATACGTTAATCAGAATTATGAGCGCATGGAGCTTTCAAGGGATGAGGAAAAAGCACTTGGTGGGAACAATGGTGAAGCACTTGCTACTGCCTACAGAATTCTGGTTGCAATAGGGGAGGCCACGGGCGCCCAAAAGCTTGTCCCGACAAAATGGGCCCACATCTCTGGCGTTAACTATAACACCATAGGAGACGAGGGCATGCGGTTCCTTGAAAAATTCAGTACTGCGGCCAAGTTTGCAATAAGGGCTACAATAAACCCTATGGGATATGACAGAAGCAAACCTGAGGATATATCTCACAATTTCCAGGAGAGACAGGAAAAGATAGCCAGATCATATGAACGAATGGGTGCCACGCCTTCTTTTACGTGTACACCTTATGAAGTTTTTGATATTCCCCAAAAAGGCACAGTAGTTAGCTTTGCAGAAAGCAATGCTGCAGTCTTTTCAAATTCAATTTTGGGAATAATGACAAATAAAGAAAGTGCACTATCTGCAATGGCAAGTGCTGTCACTGGCAAGACTCCTCTCTCAGATCTTCGACTTGAAGAGTCTAGGAAGCCGAAAATTGCGGTCGAACCTGACTTTGATTTTATGACTGAGCTCGACTCTGGTCTTTTGGGATATTTCGCAGGCAGAGAGGTAAAGGATAGCTGTGTTGCACTTAGCAGAGTCAAAAAATTAGACACGATTCAGGCAAAGGCACTTTGTGCTGCCATTGGGACGTCAGGTTCCTGTGGTATGTTCACTGTTGGAGGAAAAACGAGAGAAAAAATCGCATTTGGGAAAAAAGAAGCCCAGTCGGTTAGGGATGAACTTAGTAGCGCCAACGACGGGGACATTATCACCCTTGGCAGCCCGCAACTTGGCATGAATGAGCTGAAGCTTCTTGCAAATATCACTAATAGTAGAAAGTTCACGAGACGATGCATTATTTTTTGTTCACGGGCAATCTATAATAATTCGGTAAAGATAGGTCTTGCAGCCAAGATCGAAAAGTCGGGAGCAGAATTTAAATGCGATTCCTGCATCTGTCTTACGCCATACATTACTAAAGACAAATTTGATGCAGTGATTACAAACAGCATTAAGGGAGCATATTACCTATCCAGGTCCAACAAACTAAAAGTCGCACTCAAAGACATCAAGACAATTGCAGAGGAATACATGAGATGATAATTTCTAATTGTCGTAAAATTGTTGGAGGTATTGGTGAGGGAGAAATGCTTGTCACGATCCAGCCGATAAATTTTCTTACAATGGTCGATGCCAAGAACGGAACAATATCAGATCCGTTGCATGAGCTCTACGGCAAGTCACTCAAAGGGTCAATACTCATACTTCCGTATGCAATCGGAAGCAGTGTTGGTGCATATGTGATATACTCTCTAAAGGAATATGGAAATGCACCAAGCGCAGTTGTGTGTTCCAATGCAGACATCACTACAGCCTCCGGTTGTGCCCTAGCCAATATTCCAGTTCTGAACTTACCTCATGCAAGCGTGATATCTCAATTAGAGCAGGGGCGGAAGGCAAGAGTTAATGCGGACGTTGGAACAATTACATTGGAACCTTGGCAGTGAGTTGAATACGGATGAGAACTACAAAGAATGAGATCGTGTTGGTCCTTGTTATCTAGGCTTGAAAGCCTTTTATTGGTCTAACGGAATAGGGCTAGTAATTGGCAAGCTTTTGTCCCGAATGTGGAGGGGAGCTAAAGTATGACCTTAGTAGCAAGAGTTTTATATGCAAAAGCTGTGGGCTCTTTGCGACTTCTGAAAAGTTAGACGAGTTGCGTGACAAGGCCAAGAAATCAAAAGACGACCCACGCAGAAAGCATCATGATGAGTACCTTGACTGGTGGCAGTCGTCAAAGAAAGACAAGCAGCAAAAGTGAGAGCATATCTATGTAGCAGCTGCAGCTGGACCTGCAGTATCAACAATGTCTCTTTTTAAGGAAATCATATGCTCTTCCTTAATAGTCCTTAATACCGTCATCAATTTTGCTTCTGTTATTTGCGGGATACTGCTAATCTTGTTCACAATTATATCTCGCATCTCTTCGAGGCTTCTTGCACGTAACTTCACAAGTAAATCGAACTGGCCATACATTTCATGCAGTTCTAATATCTCATCAAGCTGTGACAATGTGACCAGGACCTCGTCCCCACAACCTTTGCTGATGTTTATTCCTATGAATGCAAGATGGTCATAGCCTAAAAGCGCATTGTCGGTTGTGATGGTGAACTTACGAAGTATACCAGCTGCCTGTAGTCTCTTAACCCGGATGTGTACTGACGCATCAGAGATTTCAAGCTCCTTTGCTATATTAACAAATGGACGCGATGCATCTCGACTCAAAATGTCCAGTATTCTGAATGTAACAGCACAGAAATGATGCACTATTTTCGATTTATTAACGATTCGTGTTCGAATGGTTAATAACTCATGTACTTTGCTATTATGCATCATGCCTTGCTGCACCAAGTGCCAAAAACTAGAGAGTATCTACTTGAGAGAACATTCAGGCGAGTATCTATGTAAGAAGTGTTTCCTGCGCTCAATTGAAAGCAAGGCCGCAAAGACTATTTCGAAGTATTCAATGATAGGATATGGTGATAAGGTCGCAGTAGGAGTGTCAGGCGGCAAAGATAGTTTGTCACTATTGTACGTCTTAAAGGTGCTTTTCGACCAACATCAAAACAACTGTAACGAATTAGTTGCAGTCACAATAGATGAAGGTATCAAGGGTTATCGAGATGAATCTCTTCAGATAGTGAGAGACTTTTGCGCACAGCTTGGTATAGAAAGCAAAGTACTCAGTTACGAATCACTTTTTGGAATGGATATGGATCTAGCCATAATTCAACGATCATCTCAAAAAACATCATCTTGCGCTATCTGCGGTACATTCCGCCGACGTGCATTAGATATTGCAGCTGAAACAATCGGAGCTGATATACTTGCGACTGCCCATAACCTTGATGATCAACTTCAAACATTCATGATCAACTTGTTAGCCGGCGACGTAGAGCGCATCGGATGGATATACCCTGAACCCGTGCAATACATGCAAAATGGCATGAAAAAAGTAAAACCCTTTGTTGAAATTTATGAATATGAGATCGCCTTTTACGCACTCCAGCTCGATATTCCGTTTCAGTCCGAAGAATGTCCCTATATGAATGAAAGTATACGCACAGATTTGCGCGAATTTTTTAATAGACTTGAGACGGACCATCCGGGTATCAAATACAATGCCTATAATTCTATGATGAAAGTCTCAAAACTTCTACGTGACAACAGGTCGTCGTCCTCGCAAGTCCGGAAGTGTTCAAGGTGTGATCGCATTTCTACAGGCGATATCTGCTCAGTATGTAGGACATTAAGTATCTTATAACAGCCAACAAGCAAATATAGTCATTTTACTAATGGTATATAGAGGCAGGGAGGATCGGGGTGCTAGCCGTACCCCATACTGGAAATCGGCTTTATGCCAGGATCAGTAACTGTCGGGTAAATCCGCTGGCAGGAGGTACCCGCTTGCTTTGCTGAAATGAAATCATGCCGTGCTGGATGGTTATGAGCGGCGGTCTACGCGAAGGCGGAGTCTCGACCGCGAATCGCCGAAATGGGTGAGGTCCGGGAGGGAGCAACCCTAAGGCGTCATAACCCTGCTAGCACGTCTACGTGGTGGATCTTGCAGGGCTTGAGATGGGGCCTTTTGCCAACGGTGGTACCGGCAGGCTGCCTCTAAACTTTTATAGCATGATTTAAATTGAGTTTGGCAAAATGCTCTTTTACGTATTGCCTATTGATCCAGATTTCCAGAGCAACAGGGTTGCTACGATCTATGACGGGCTCAGTATTTGGAAGGATGCATCAAGCAACCAGGGGATCTATGGCACTAATGTGGCAGTCGACTTTGATTCGTGTGTAGGTGACGGTGCATGTATTGAAGTTTGCCCAGTAAACGTGTTTGATTGGCACGGTGCAGGGGTGGACAGGAAAGCTATACCAAGAAGAGAGCGTGATTGTATTTACTGCTTTGGATGTGAAGCAGTATGCCCAAAATCTGCAATCAGGGTGATAAAGCGACAGACATGACAATCAGAATAGATGAGAAAAGTATTTTCGAAGCAATAGAACTCAGAAAACCTAGATCAGTAGCGCTAAATGGTCCTGAGGCGCTCATCCCAAAGTTGCAAGATACAGCTGATCATATTGTCGAAGTGTTTAGCATTCAAGTTTATATCATAGGTGATACATGCTGGGGTTCATGCGACCTTAACACCCATGCTGCAGATATGTTGTCTGCGGACATCTTGTTCAATATTGGCCACACCATTGCGATTGATACTTTTGGCCAGAGGGTCGTGATGATAGGCGCATTTGATGACATAAGCTTTGACATCATAGCGAAAAAATGTGCAAGAGATCTTGTAGGGAAGTACAAGACAGTCTCTCTTGTAACTGACAGTCAGCACCTTCACCAAGTGGATGGAGTAAAAAAAATATTTGAAGATCATGGTTATAACGTCATAATTGGAAGAGGTAGGGGCCAGCTTCGCGATGCGCAAGTATTTGGCTGTGAATTTTATCCAGCACATGATGTGCATAAACAAGTAGATGCATACATCTTCTTAGGACAAAGCATGTTTCACTCTGCTGGTGTTGCTTTGTCTACTGAAAAGCCGACTTACATGCTTGATCCATATTTTGAGGAGTATACCGAAGTAAACGAATTTGCTCAAGGCATGCAGAAGAAAGCAATCCTTTCGATCTATAAAGCCCTTGATGCCGAGAAGATAGGGGTCATCATCGGGCTTAAGGAAGGTCAGTTTGCTCATCTGAGAGCAATAGAGCTAAAAAAGGAATTTGAGAAGTTGGGTAAGAGGGTCCAGATGATAGCCTTAACAGAGATAACTGAAGAACGTATTCAAATTTTTAAGGGAATAGATGCTTTTGTACAGGTCGCTTGTCCAAGGATAGGAACGGACAACCATTTTAAGAAACCAATGCTCTCAGTTCCCCAAGCTCTTTCGCTTATTAAGCTTCTCAAAAAAGAGCCAATAGGTGACTTCCTCAAGATTCAGCACTGGCTTTAAATTTCAAGGTTACTTCTTTAATTAAGTTACAATTTGTGAAATAGTTTCTTCTTGTTATAATAATAACAACAATTATGACCTTGGACCAAAAAAAAGATATGATAAATAAATGTATAGAAAAGATATAGCTCTCAAATCTTTGCAAAAAGAGTCTACAAAGAATATATAAATCTTGCAAAAATCAGTATTTTCTAAGTAAAGAAATTGTATAAATCTTAAATAGATATAATGCATAATTTATGCTGGTATAAGACTAACTGAGGCTAATGTGGCCTTCTGAAATACGTTAGTCATTTTACCAGGTGATAAAAAGAAATGACTTGTAAAGGTATATGTATTCGTCATAAGGCTCAAAAGCCTGTTGGATCGGGCAGGTACGCTAGCGGACAGAAAAGATGCCAGATATGTGAGATATTTATAAAATGGGACGGACTTTGGTGCCCATGTTGTGGTTATAGGTTGAGGACTAAGCCTAGAAACTTAAAATACAAG
>DATCWI010000004.1:0-54751 GCA_036566425.1 Nitrososphaera sp. | reverse complement strand
ATGAGCATGAAGGCCAAAGACGCTATGGCAGTGGCGACGGTGGAGGAGGTTCTGGAGGTTATAGAGGCAACAGCAGAAGCAACAGCGGATATGGTCGAGACAGAAGGCGCAGTCGCTATGGCTCCAATGACGGATACAGTGGCAGCAGCAACAACAACAACTACTAGCAGGCACACTATTTTTAAGCCCGCTGGTTCTCTATTTTTTGATGTCTTTTGGTGTCGACACATTAGGTGGGTTAACTGAGAAGCTCAAACAGCTAATCGACGATACTCAGAATTTGTACGAATCATTTATCGACGCAAACCAGCTCTATAAGCAAGGTAAGATGGGAGACAAAGAGTTCTTTATCAAGATAGGCGAGTATCTTGTCGCAACATCTGCATTGAACTTTCTTGCAGTTCGCGTAATACTTGAAATCAAAAACGCCCTAGAGAAGGGCACACCAATAAAAAGTCCTACAGCGACAAGTTCCTCATCTCCAGCAGCTCCACAGGCAGGCTTTGGTATAGGAGGATTTGTGGGTACTGGTGGCACTGTAGGCCCTGCTGGAACAAGCAGCGGAAATGATTACACACTCCCTTCGCCGCAGGAACCTACATTCAAGCCTGTAGATATTGAACTACCCAAATCCCGTGCAACCTCTACAACAACAAAGAACTGTGTTGCCTGCAATACTTCGATACCTGCGCAAGCCAAGTTTTGCAGCAAGTGCGGTAAGCCACAATAATTAATATATATATCTACTTTCAGGCCTTCATAGATAATGGCAAAGGTGTTTAATGGCAGGTCTGCAACGGAGGAGTACATGTCAACCCACACGCTTACTTTTTCGACTCCTGACATGACACTAAGAAAATTCGCAATTTGGCTTGGCGAGCAGGTGAACCTTCCAAACGGTGAACGAGGACCACGCCTCATGCTTTACCTTGAAGAAAGAGGGAGTAAAAAAGAAGCACAGTTGGTGCCAGACGTTGATGATTCATTCAAGCCTAGCGGTGCTGTCACAGATATATATAGTGGAGTTGAATCAACGGCACCTACTGAATTGACGTCCCCCCCAGAACTCTCGCCACTTGACAGATCAACACTTGAGCCTGAAACCAAATTTTGTATCAGCTGTGGTAACAAGCTTAAGGTTAATGCAAAATTCTGCACTAAATGCGGCAGTGTACAAGGCTAGTGCTTGCTCTGCTTTTCTTTCATCTTCAGATAGCATTCATTACAGATCGTTTTTGAGAAGAGAAAGTTGAGTGAGTAAAATCTGACCCTATTGCATGACTCGCAGGTGCGCATGATTATTATCTATTGTTAATTCGTCCATGAATAAATAATGTATTGCATATTGAAAGACACTTGAAGAGGCTTAGATTTGTTGTTACTGGCACTCCCGGTGTTGGTAAACATACGAGCGCTAGGATAATTGCAGACAAGATAAATGCAGAGATAATTGATATCAACCATATTGCAATTGACAACAATGCCATTAGTGGGAAGACTGATCTGGGACTTGATGTTGATGTCAAAAGGCTGGCAAAGCTGCTTGAGAAAATGCTCAACACAAAAAGGAATGATTTGATTATAGTGGGACATCTTGCTCCTTATGTATTGAAACCTGAAGGTATCGGCATGGTAGCTGTCCTGCGCAGGTCACCGTATGAATTAGAGAAGACTCTTGAAGAGAGAGGCTACAGCGCTGACAAAGCTAGAGAGAACGTTGCAAGTGAAATCTTAGGCACAGCATTATACGACTCGTTGAAAACCTTTAGCAGGCGTAAAGTTGCCGAATTTGATACAACGGGCAAGAGCCCAAACGAAACTGCAGAGGAAATACTAGCTGCATTGCAAAAAAAACCAAGATCAAAACCAGCGAATTTGGGTATAGACTGGCTTGGCCTTGTATCAGAAAAGGGCGACATGCGAAGATTTTTCAAATACTGATATTGTTTATGTTCTCTTGCAGCGGTAAAGTTTCCGCTCCGCATATCATCACATCTACCTGACATGATAGCCACTTCCGGCTGGCGATGATAATATATCCGTAGTAGTATTTCTTTGCCAGTCTTTCCAAAGAGAAGGGTACACAATAGAAAAAAACTTGGGGAAGAATCTATACACAGGCAAAAGAAGCTCATTCAAATGAACATATAAGTAATAATTAATGACCATCAAAATAGACAAAAGTTATTGGAAGCGAGTTGATACAAGGATATTCTTATCGTTATGAGGGCTAACTACAAAAAAGTATATGTATAGAATTAGGCAGAGCGACGAAGACGACTGCAGGAAGAAGAGTATATTGTTGTTTTCAAAATCGTAGAAAGCATATCTAATTCTCAAAAGCTATACTCGAGCATCAGTTAGGCATGACGTTTCACAAAAATTCGTATATATATATAATATACCCGACGATACGGATTAGCATGGCTGCAGTCGTAACACGCAAATTTGGAGAGGAGGCACTCCAATTCCTTGGAAAAAAGGTCTCAGTAGAAACTTCGGATCAAAAAATTTACATTGGCACACTTGCTGGAATAGACGAAAGGCTCGATGTGGTGCTTGATCATGTTGAAGGACACGGGATCCTGAAAGTGATTGTCAATGGATCATTTGTCAAGGAAGTAAGATTGATGGAAAAACCATTTGACTTCAAGGCGCTTGCAGAGAGACTATCGAGAGTTTTTCCGGGTCTCGTCAAGGTACGAGAAGATGTTGGTGCAATAATCGTCATGGATAAGATAAAGGTAACCCAAGCTGGTATCGAGGAGGGTTCAGGGCTAGCTGCCGACAGGGTTAAGGCTATCTATGACGAATTCACGAGGGAGACAAAGAAGTAGTTGTGTTTGAGATCTGGCACTCAGATCTGGCAGCTCGCATAGGGAGGCTTCAGACGCCTCATGGCATTGTTGAAACGCCCGCCTTTGTTCCCGTGGTCCACCCGGTAAGACAGGCAGTTACCACCCAAATTTTGAAAAAGATGGGTTTTGATCTTGTGATCACAAATGCTTACATCACTCTTCGTCATTACGGTGACGAGGCACGAAGAAGAGGAATACATGACATCATTAATTACGATGGGGCCGTGATGACTGATTCAGGTGGTTACCAGGTGCTTGAATATGGCTCTGTCGAAGTTGAGCCGGTGGAGATCGCCCAATTTGAAAGCGACATCAAAAGTGATATACCTATCCCCCTTGACAAACCCACAGGCTATGGCCTTGAGCATAAAAAGGCAAAACATTATGTTGCAATTACGCTAAAAAATGCACTAGAGAGCCTGCGAGTAATAGGCAATACCGATGCGATATGGGTTGCTCCCATTCAGGGAGCAGAGCACTTTGATCTTGTTGAGCAGTCTGCAAGGGAACTTGACACAATGGGTTTTAAGATGATGGCTCTTGGCAGTCCCGTTGAATTGATGGAAGCATACCAGTTTGCCCTACTTGCCCGCATGATAGTGACTGCAAAAAGAATAATTCCTGCAAAACCAGTTCACCTATTTGGAGCCGGTCATCCACTCACTATACCACTTGCAATTGCACTTGGATGCGATACTTTCGATTCTGCATCATATATGCTGTATGCGAAGGACAATAGGTACATGACCCAAAACGGAACAGTTCGGCTTGACGAATTGACTTATCTATCATGCCAATGCCCAGTTTGCTCATCGCACTCAGTACAGGAATTGCAAAGGATGGAAAAGGACACACGGGTCATTGAAATTGCAATACACAATCTCCATGTTCTTAAGGCGGAGGTGGAAGCTGTCAAGCAAGCAGTACTGGACGGCAGGCTTTGGGAGTATGTTATGCAGAAATCGCGAGCACATCCAAAACTAATGGAAGCAGCCCAGATCTTCAAAGATATAGAAATGCTGGAGGACGGCACACCACTCTTCAAAGAAAGGGCTATTTTCTTTTATGATTCAATTGATCAACATAGGCCTGAGGCGAAAAGGTTCAGGAAGACGGTGGCATCCTTCAAGTCATCAAAAAGAAAACTAATCCTCTGTCCTGAAGATGAAATCCATCCATTTTATTCTACTAGAACTTACAAAGATATAGTAAAAAAATTTCCTGATGCTCAAGTCTGTAGCTATAGCCCCTTCCTTGGCATTATTCCTGCAGAAATATCAGATATCTTTCCCGCATCGCATAATCTCGCCACAAGGTCATGTTACCGACTCGAAGATTATCCAACATTTATGGAATCACTAAAGTCATTTGCAGGCAGGTTTGAGGAAATAGCAGTTATATCTCCTGATGATTTCATGAAACAGGCTACTAAAGCTGCAAGGCTAAATGCCCGTCTTGTCGACAATATTTCTGCGCTTTGATATACGTTGACGCGATCAGGCTCCAAAAAGATATTGCGAAAAAGGTAATAGTGGCCAAGGATGACTTTGGCGAGATAAGTCGTATTTGCGGAGTTGACATTGCCTACAGTGCCAGCAGCAACGCTGCCTACTGCTCTGCAGTGATTATGGACAGAAACATGCAGCAGCTTATCGAATCTATCGATGTGCAAACTATTGTGAAGTATCCTTACGTGCCAGGACTATTGATGCTAAGAGAGGGTGAACCCATTTTCTACACGCTCAAGTTGTTAAAGAACAGTTATGATCTACTGCTTATTGATGGCCATGGGCTATTGCATCCAAGGAAATGTGGGCTAGCCTGCTACATTGGTGTAACCCTTGACAGACCCACCATAGGTATTGCGAAAAGCCGGCTCTGTGGAACGGTGCGACCTGATGGTTTTGTAGAGCTTGATGGCGAGATTCTAGGCTATGCGATTAGCAAAAAATTGTATATCAGTGTCGGCCACAGGATAACTTTGAAAACTGCGATTGCATTAGTAAAGGAACTTGGTATTGAGCCACTTAGGCTTGCAGACATTAATTCAAGAAGGATGAAGAAGAAAAGGGCCTTGGATTAGGCCTTGACAGTCATATAGGTAACCTTAACCTCTCGATGTTTGGTTCCTGTCCTGCAGGTATCAATCCTTTCTACCTTGTCCCTTGCTTGTGCTCATAATACATATAATTTCACTTTATACTATAGGAGATTATGAAATGCGGGATACACAGAAAACAAGTTAAGGTTCTTCATATGATTAGAAAATAAAAATGTAAAAAGGGGGGATATATACTGCTGGTCGTTTCCGACTTAACCTTCTTCCCAGCCCTTGTCGAACACACCATTCTTGTGCAGAGGGACTGGTTGTCCTGAGGTGTATTCCATTGGCCTCATCCAGAAGATAGCATGTGTTGGGCAAACACCTAGACAAGCGCCGTCTGAAATGCACCTTTCTGGATAAAAGACGAACGCCTTGCCTCTCTTCCACCCTTCGACTGGTTTTACCCTGAGAACGTCTGGACCGAGTGCAGTGCAAATCTCTACACAGAGTGCACAGCCAATGCACCTTTGCTCATCTATGTCCGGAAGTATAGCAATTGGCATCTATAATTCACTTAAACTCAGTATCGTTCGAAAGTATTTAAACACTATGTATGCTGCAAAACACTGTTATAATACGAGAGAAGGGACAGCGGCGCAAGCTGATCGAAGAATAAAACGTAGATGAAATAAAGAAAAAGTTACGTTACTTGTTCATTCTAAGCACATCTACTTGGCCACTGTGTAGCCAATCCTTCAGTTCATCATGTGTTGGCTTGGCGTCGTGTTTGCCGGCCAGATGAAGATGCAGAAGAACATAGTTAACTTGGTTGAGTAAGGGCTTGTTTGATTCGTCACCTTTGCGAGCTTTTTGCTTCAAGTCAGCCGGAACAGTATTCCACCAGTCATCAAATTTTCTAACCATATCAAGATCCTAAGAACTGAACTTATTAAGGGTTTTCCGTCTTGCAAAACGGTGTTATAATATTAACAACTCGAAAATTTCTGCAACCCCATTAGACATATAAGCATTAAGAAAAAAGAGCAAGCTGTGCCCTTCGCAATCCATGAGTTGCATAATGCGTATAGAGCCTACAGGCAATTTTTGGATTGCAATCCTCCTTCCCATCATGCACGATACATCTTTCCTTTCTTTAGAGGTTCATATTTCGCATACCGCAAGGTAGATGTACTTCGAACTGTAGAGATTGCAAAGACAATTTCTTCTAATCCAAGCTATATCGATATCGGATGTGGATACGGCGACTTTCTAGATAAAGTGCGGCAGCTCTTGCCTAATGCAAGAGGAATAGAAAAAGATGGAAGCATTTTTTATGCATTTCAGATTTCAAGGCCTGATTACATTAGCTTGATGCAAGCAGAGGATCTGTCTCAGCCTTTTGATGTGGCGTTTGTAGGCTGGATGGAGCCAGGACAGGACTTTCGTAGATATGTGGCCAGATGTGCCAAATGTGTTATTACAACCTTTGATACGGGCGGCCAGTGCGGCATAAACGGTGCCTGCGAATACGAAGAATTTGGCTTCCAAAGGGTTGCATGGTGGAGAACTCCGTCGTGGATAGATGTAAACACAGAGCTCATGAATCACTATCACGCACCTTCCCTGGACTCACGCAAGAAGGAGGAGTTAGCAAAATTGCGCACTGCACACAACTTTTGGTATGTGTATGCAAAGCCAGAATTTACAACCAAGATCAAGTCAGGCCTGCAATGGTGGTCGGAAAAAGCAGAAAATCCAATTGGTAGATATGAGTTTGAGTCTGTTCTTGATGAATGTGGCTTTCATTACATGGAGGATCTTCCCGGACTTTCAAATAACAGAAAGCTGTGGGAAGTGAAGTTTGACTAAATGCCCTTTAACGTTGAAGATCTGCACAAAGCACAGCATGAATTGGCGAAATTTATAGAAAATGCACGGTCACCGTACCATGTACGCTATATCTTTCCTTTTTTTAAAGGGTCATACTTTGCTTACCGCAAGATTGATGTTCTGCGCATTGTTGCTATTGCAAAGGGGATATCAAATAATCCAAAGTACCTCGACATAGGGTGTGGTTACGGAGATTTTCTAAGGCAGATACGGAAGTTTATTCCAAGCGCTGAAGGGATAGAAAAGGAGGCTGGCATTTTTTATAGCCTTGGCATCGTAAAACCCGATCATATTGGCATTTCTGACGCCCATTGGATAGACAAAAAATTTGACCTTATCTTCGTGGGTTGGATGGAGCCAGGACAGGACTTTCGCGATCCGGTTGCACGTAGCACTGAAGTTATTATTACAACACTTGATCAGGGTATTAGCTTGCAAGCTGAATTTGACGGCCATGGCTTCCAAAGGGTTGCATGGTGGAGAACTCCATCGTGGGAGGACGTCAACACGGAGATCATGAATCGATACTATACAAAAATGGCACAAAGTACTCAAACCAAGCTTGCAAAGATGCGAGGAGCACACAACCTTTGGTATGTGTATGCCAAGCCACAAAAAATACAAAACGTCAAGGCAGCACTTAACAGACAAGTTGAAAAAGAATCGCATTTCGATCAAGGATATGATTTTGAATCCACACTTGATGAATGCGGATACGGCTTTTTACAAAAGCTGGAAAATCCCACAATGCTAGAACCAATGTGGCAGGTGCAGTGGGATTAGCAAGCTTTAAAGAGAGTGTCGCTGAGAGCTCTGTATAGTAATAATAAATTGAAAGTTAAGGTTTTGGGAGCGGCAAAGGAGGTCGGCCGCTCTGCATTTCTAGTCAACTGTGACCATTCTAACATACTGATGGACTATGGCGTCATGCTCAAGCGTGAGCCCATTTTTCCAATGCACGTCAAGCCCAAGGAAGTTGATGCTGTAGTTATCACTCATGCTCATCTGGATCACTCAGGCTTTGTTCCTTCCTTGTACTTGTCAGGCTCAATGGATATTCCAGCACTTGGCACTCTCCCAACTTTTGAGCTTTCTGAATTGCTTATTGAAGATATGATTAAGATCTCTGGATTCTATCTACCGTTTGAATACATTGATGTTATGACAATGCTTAGAAGCTCCAAGAATCTGCAATATAGAGAACCTTACATGGTAAATAACGCCAAGGTGACACTCCATGAATCGGGCCATGTCGTAGGTGGCGCAAGCATTGTGGTAGAACATGAAGGCAAGAAGGTATTTTATAGTGGCGATATCAACACCCGTGGCTCAAAGCTTTTGCGACCTGCTGACCTTGACTTTGGAGAAATTGACCTGATGATACTGGAGAGTACTTATTCGCAGTCAGAACAGCAAGCCCGTGAAGAAGCTGAAAAGGAGCTCATTGAATTTGCATATGATGTCATAGAGCGCGGTGGGGTTCTTTTCGTCCCGTCTTTTTCAGTCGAACGCGCACAGGAAATAGCATGTGTGCTCAAGGCCTACAATTTCAAGCATAAGGTGGCGATGGATGGCATGGCTCTTAAAGCAAACCAGATAATGAGTCGCCACCCTGCATTTCTCCGAGATCCAGAAATGTTCAAACGAGCCATAGGTGAGGCTGAGTGGATACAGGGTTGGAGTAGAAGACGCAAGGTTATAGAGGAGCCATGCGTAATAATTTCGCCAGCAGGCATGCTAGTCGGAGGGTCTGCAATATTTTACACCCAGCAGATAGCCAGCAGCGATAAGAATGGAATTGCAATTGTGTCATACCAAGGTGAAGGGACACCTGGCAGAATGCTCCTAGAAAAGCGTGTTGCCAACTTTGATGGTAAAATAAGAAAATGCTACGCTGATGTTAAGCGCTTTGAATTTTCCGGTCACAATAGCAGGAGTGAGCTTTTTGAAATCTTGGATCGTGTCAAAGGTAACCCAAAGGTGCTGACTGTGCATGGTGATGGCACATCATGCATCAAGTTTGCTGAAGAGATAAAGGAAAAGTATGGCTATGATGCACATGCACCTGAGCAAGGAGAAGTGGTCGAGGTTTGATCATCAAGAATACTGACCCTTACAAAATGAAAAAATGTGTATCATGCAAACGCGATATTTCAATAAACTCGAAATATTTCACGTACCCACTTTCTTTGCAGCAGATCTGCATAGATTGTGCAGAAAAAGAGATACCGAAAACTATTGAATTATTACAAAAGGACTTGGAAAAGATCAGAGAGGAAAAATCCAAGGGTTGATTGTATCTTTCTTTTTTGTCTGATCTGCGCAGTTAAATGGTTAATAGATTGATTCTAGGTTGGTTGACCATTGACATAACACGTCTCGGAGTATTGCTCTCTGCCGAACTTGAATAGCAGTCTGCTAAGAATCTTGCCTTGCACAAACTAAACACTACCCTTGTGAGGGAAGATTTTTTTGCATGCACAAAACTAAAATCTGACTATTCGATCTTTTCCCTCTTGACCCACACTGTACGCCCCTTATGATCTAATAGCTCAACAGAGCAGCGCACTAATAGCATTTTTCGGATTTCATCTGCCTCCTTAAATTTTTTCTCAGCTCGCAGCCTGTTACGTTGTATCACTATTTCCTCGATTTCATTTCTTTCTTCATCGCTAGCTTCTACAATTTTTAGCCCAAGAATGTCCATCATCCTTTTAAGAGTTGGCAGTGCTACATCGGCCATCTCTTTGGTTAGTTTATCTGATGCAATAAACCTGTTAAGCGTTGTCACAAACCTTAACAACTCTGCAACCGCAATCGATGTATTCATGTCGTCATCCATCGCTGCTTCAAAAGCTCGTATCGATTCATCACATATTTTCTTTACAGAATCAACTTCGCCACCGTTGCCTTCGGCAAAGTGTAATTCATAAGCGCATGTCTCTATCTGGCGCCACCTTTGGATTGACTCCTTTAACAGTTCGTCAGTATAATCAAGAGGTTTCGAATAGTGTACTGACACGCAATAGAGTCGGAGGGGATTTGCTTTCCATGCTTTCAGCGCCTGATCTATTGTAACAATATTGCCAAGTGATTTGCTCATCTTTTGTGAATTGATGGTAACCATGCCGGTGTGAACCCAAACCTTAGCAAGTTGCTTGCCAGTGTATGATTCTGACTGGGCTATCTCATTTTCATGGTGTGGAAAAACTAGATCATATCCCCCGCCGTGAATCTCCAATGTGTCACCGAGATATTTGCGTGACATTGCAGAACACTCTATATGCCAGCCCGGTCTCCCATTACCCCATGGGCTTGGCCATACCGTCTCATCCAAATAGAACTTCCATAGTGCAAAGTCAAGTGGATTCTGTTTTGAGGGATCGATCTCTATCCTCGCACCAGCCTCTAGCTCCTCAATTGACTTTCTTGATAACTTACCGTACTCTGGAAATGACATAACCTTGAAATATACTCCGTTGAGCGTCAGGTAGGCATATCCCTTTTTCACTAGACCATCAACTAGCTGAATCATTTCCTTGATGTGGTCAGTAGCTTTTGGATAGTAATCTGCCCGCATTACATTCAAGCTGTCAAAGTCATTATAGTACCTGCCAATGTATCTCTGAGAGATTTCCTCTGCCTTCTTGCCTTCTGCTTTTGCACGGTTGATTATCTTGTCATCTACATCTGTAAAATTCTGTACAAAAATCACTTTATAGCCTCTTGATAGCAAGTATCGCCGCATTACATCAAATATGATGATTGTTCTTGCGTGACCAATATGGGAGTTGTCATATACTGTGACTCCACAAACATACATCCTCACCAGATGATTTTCTGGCTTTAGCTCTTCTACTTGTCGGCTAAGTGTATTGTATAATTTCACTATTGCGGTTTTGGAAGTGCTTGTCCCTGCTTTTTACTTTGCTAGGCATCAATGTAAATGCCGTCTCCTCTAACGTCTACATTGTAAGTCGTCAGCTTCACTCCTTCAAGATAGTCGAGCAATTCCCCTGTTTTGATGTTGTAGTGCCATGAATGCAGGGGGCATTCGACCACTTCTCCGTCTATCTTTCCGGGAGCAAGCGAGCCATCCTGATGGCGGCAGAGCGCCTCAATAGCATAATACTTGCCGTTTGCATAGAAAAGAGCAATTCTATTGCCATTAATGTAAAGTTCCTTGCCGCTGTTCTCTTTAATCTCGCCTCTTTGGGCGACCTTAACAAATGCCAATTATCATTACGTTGTAATCCCTCTGGCTATAAAATGGTTATCTGACAGCTATCAATACGCACTTCTCCGCCACATCTAAATATCTCCGTCCGTGCTATAGCACTATCAATTCCGGCATGACATCGTCATACAGGCTCATGATGGCCGGCATTCTGGCTCTTATGGTTTTTGGTATAGCTATGGCACTTTATGGATACCAGCAGGCTATTTATCCTGTAGACAGCGCCCTTGGATATTTGAAGAGAGCCCAGACCGCTCAGACTGCTGAAGATATAGCAAGCTTTGTGTCAAAGGCTACGGTGGAGCTGCCAGAGAGTGGTAATCCTGTTTGGATTTTTCCTACTGCAAAAACAGATTTGTCACTCATACAAGCCAGTCTAAATGACATCGTGACACGGGCCAACTCGATAGCTACAATGGAGCCTCATAGTACGGAATATAATTCAGGCATGCTAGACATCCACGTATCCCTAGAGATTATCCAGCAAGATATGATCGACGCAATGCCGTACTTCTTCGTCAGTTTTAGCAACATCATCTTAAGCGTGGTATGGATAGCGATAATACTTGTACTCTTTATCCTAATAAGAAGGGCAAGATCAAGGTTCCGAGAACAAGAGTACGAAAACCAGTAGATTTATTGCATGTCCAATCATTCATAAATTGTGCCCGGAAAAATAGCGGATACCAAGCTCACAGAGAAGGGAAGGCGCTCATATGAGTGGGCCTCAAGCCGTATGGGCATAGTTGACAAGATAAGAGCAATGTACGATAGCAGTCAACCCTTGGCCGGTTATCGGCTTGGATTTTGTCTCCACATTACAAAAGAAACATCAGTACTTGTAATGGCTGCAAAGAGCTTGGGTGCAGATATTGTAATTTGTTCAGCAAATCCTCTGTCGGCCCAAGATGACATTGCGGCTTTTCTATACAGCAATGGCGTAAATGTTTACGCTTGGCGTGGCGAGACCGAAGCAGAGTATAAGCAATGTATGTACGATGTGCTTGCCTTTAGGCCTGTCATAGTGACTGATGACGGAGGTGATTTCCATTCAATGACTCATCATAGAGGGGCAAAAGGGATTATTGGTGGTACCGAAGAGACAACGTCTGGAGTAAAGAGACTAGTCGCTCTAGAAAGGACCAGCAGGCTCCTTTACCCCATTATAGCGGTGAACAACGCGCGTACAAAATACCTTTTTGATAACAGACATGGCACTGGACAGAGCACAGTTGACGGCATATTACGTGCTACAGGTATACTATTTGCAGGCAAGGAAGTAGTTGTATGCGGATACGGGTGGGTAGGCAAGGGCGTTGCGAATCGAGCAAAGGGCCTAGGTGCTACAGTGATTGTTACTGAAGTGGACCCTATAAAAGCAATTGAAGCCAAGATGGATGGATTTGAGGTAATGCGGATGGCCGATGCTGCTTCCGCCGGCGACGTTTTTATTACATGCACTGGCCAAACATCTGTCATAAGAAAAGAGCATTTTCTTAAGATGAAGAATGGTGTCATTTTGGCAAACGCTGGTCATTTTGATGTAGAGATCGACACTGAGAGCCTGCGTAATATCAGCTACTACTCCCCTATGCAGATTAATCCAAATATTGAGCGCTTTGATGTTAATGAAAAGAGGCTGTTCCTGCTCTCAAAGGGACGAGTGGTCAACCTGGTTGCTGGTGAGGGCCATCCCCCAGAAGTGATGGCTCTATCATTTGCAAATCAACTGCTATCTATTTTATACATTGCAAAAAACCATGACAAGATGGAAGTAAAAGTGCATAGCGTGCCAGAACAAATAGATCAGGATGTTGGAGGCTATGCACTTGACTCAATGGGCATCAGAATAGATCAGATGACAGAGGAGCAGAAGCGCTACCAGCAGTCCAGTTAGGTTAAAATGCTGTGCATTGATTGCAAGTATAATGCCGGACACAACCCATACCCAAAGCACAGTCATTACAAGCGCACTCCCTTATGCAAATGGCGAGATACATCTAGGTCATATAGCCTCTACATATCTCCCGGCAGATATTTTCACACGCTTTTTGAGACTCAATGGGTTGAAGGTATACCATATCTGTGCTACTGATGATTTTGGAACTCCTATCTTGATAAGATCGGAGAAGGAAAAAAAGAGCCCACAAGATTATGTTGAATACTGGAACGAACACGACAAAGAAGATTTTGAATCATTAGGTATTTCATTTGATTTTTTTTACAAGACAAGCTCCAAAGAAAATGTTGAGTTTGTCCAATATGTTTTTAAACAATTACTCGAAAACGGCCATATATACGACCAGAACGTAATTCAGTTTTATTGCACCTATGATAACAAATTTTTGCCAGATAGATTTGTAATCGGAAGATGTCCTTACTGCAATGCAGAAAACCAGTATTCGGATTTGTGTGAAAAATGTGGCCGTGTCCCCGATCAGATACTGGAGCCCAAGTGTGCAATATGTGGCAGGCCACCTGTCAAAAAGGAGAGCAAACATTACTTTTTCCGCCTCTCACACTTTGAAGAGAAACTGAAAGACTGGCTCTTATCAAACCAGCGCTTACAGCCCGACGTCAAAAATTATGTGATCAACTGGATAAACGAAGGGTTGCAGGATTGGGACATTACCCGTGACCTCTCATGGGGGATACCAATACCATTGCCTGAGGCAAAGGGTAAGGTCTTTTACGGCTGGTTCGATAACCATTTGTGTTATATCTCATCGCTTGTCAAGTTCATTAAAGATAGAGGCGGCAATGGTAAGAAATTTTGGAACGAATCGCAGATTTACCATTTTATCGGCAAGGACATCATCTATCACCACTACTTGTTTTTGCCCGCAATACGCCTTGGCATCAATTCCGAATACAAGCTTCCAGACTATATCCCTACAAGGGGCCACCTTATGCTGCAAAACCAAAAGATTTCAAAGAGTAGAAACTGGTATATTGGTCTGAAGGATTTCACATTAGCGTTTAACCCTGACTTTTTGAGATTTTATATTGCATCCGTAGTTACATATTCGCAGGATGATCTGAATTTTGATTTTGATGCATTCTATGAAAGGATAAACAATGAGCTGATCGCTAGCATCGGCAATTTCATAAATAGGGCACTTTCATTCACGCATAAGTCGTTTCAAGGCATAGTACCCAAGCCATCAGACATTGACTACAACGTAGAAAAAGAGTTGACGACAACAGTGGATGAAACAGGCAAGATGCTGTCAAGCAATGAGATAGACAAGTCGATCAAGAGGATCCTAAAATATAGTAACTATATGAACCATTATTTCCAGACAAACTCGCCTTGGGCAAACAAAGATACTTCAAATACAACGGTGTATGTATCGGTGAACGCAGTGCGAAGCTTGGCAGTTCTGCTTGAACCATTTATTCCGTTTTCGTCTGAAAAGGTATGGGCCCAACTCAACCTTGAAGGTGGCAGCAGTGTTCACAAGCAGAACTGGGAGTCCGCCAAGGACATCAGAGCAATTCTCCCAGGTCATAAACTTGGCAAGGTAGAGCCGATCTTCCGCAAGATAGAAGCAAAGGAAATAGAGCAGTGGAAGAATAAGCTAGGCAAGCCACAATGACAAGACGTGGACTCATGCTGGGACGCTTTCAGCCCTTCCATAAGGGTCACCTAGCGCTTACAAAACAGATCTTAAGCGAGTGCGATGAGCTGGTGATAATGATCGGTAGCGCGCAGTTCAACTTTATCGACAAGGATCCTTTTAGTGCCGGCGAGAGAGTCCTAATGATTCATGAGACATTGAAGGAAGCAGGGATAGATCTCTCAAAATGTTATATTATACCTGTTCCAAACGATGAGAATAATGCTCGATGGCTTGCTTACCTACGGTCAATGCTCCCACCATTTGATGTGCTATATTCAGGTAACGATTTTGTAAAGCACCTTGCACGCTCTCAAGACTCTAGCATTGCCATTGAGAACCCTGTTTTTGCAGAAAAAGAGAAGTATAACGGCACAAATATTCGACATCTCATGCAAAACGGTAAGCCTTGGGAACATTTGGTACCCCCTGCAGTTGTGAATGTAATAGGGCAGGTTGGAGGCATTATGCGAATAAATATACTAGCTCACTCAGATAGCAACCCCCAGAGGTGGTAATAGGAGGAGACATGGTGATGGGTCATAGGGCATGTCCTATCTGCCTTTCGTGTGGTTCAAAGAAGTTTAAAGTCATAGAGAAGAGCGAAAGTAAAGTACTTGTCGAATGCTTATCTTGCGCCAAGCGTATCACCATTTAGTTCAAGAGGTAATGACTAAGGGTGACGACAGTCTCATCATCTAGATTTCAACATTGAGTAATATTTTGGTGCGAACTATGATGGTTAGAGGCTCTTTCCTCGATTGCAGGTTTCAGGCCTAACATGCCACTGAAGTATATATACATGCACTCACTACACCAAGAGTTTTGATTATGTTGATGATGTGACCAGTTCCCTCAAAAGCAAGTCGTTAATTTGGCTAAGTGTAATAATAGGCTAGATGATGAAAAACACATTTAACGTGCTAGGAGTTGCAGGCAGCATTCGGCAGGAATCTTACAGCACACGAGCACTTAAAATTGCACTTGAATATGCCAAGAAGCAGGGCGCAGAAGTTCGTCTATTAGATCTCAATAGACTGGTGTTGCCCCTATACGACCCAGGTGCTCCTGCGTCAAAAGAGGTGGAACATACAACTGAGGCTATAGCTTGGGCTGACGCTTTTATCCTTGCATCGCCAGACTATCATGGCTCAATTTCCGGCGCTCTTAAGAACTTTCTTGACTACTTTTATGAAGAGTTTGCTGGAAAAGTATTTGGATACGTTGTCGCATCACATGAAAAAGGCCTTACCGTTATGGACCAAATGCGCACGGCAGTACGCCAGTGCTATGGTTGGAGCATGCCTTATGGGGTTTCGATAAATGGTCCACAAGACTTTACAGGGGATGAGATAGGGAATACAAAATTGTCAAATAGATTGCGGATGATGGCACGTGACTTGGTAGTATATGGAAAGCTACTCAGGGATCAATTCATACGCGATTTTGGCTCTACTGAGTCGGATACATTTGCAGCATATTACAGACCGTAGAAGAAAGGATGATCAAAGTAAAGCTAGGACTTTTAGTCTTTGTCTTCCAATGCACAATTAAGTCAACTCCAAGTAAAAAATCTTTCACCTTCTGTTCGTAGATTTATTCATAAGAAATTATAATACAAAGAGTACTCTTAACCCTTCATGCCTCCTCCTCTCACTATAGTTTCCAAGATGTCACTTTCTATTGGTGATTTAATTTGTCAATTCTCTCTTACAGGATTTGATTTACGAGGCCCAGGCCAGTGTTTACCACAACATCATTTCATGCATTTCAAATAGTACTTTTCTTGTAATAGGGTGTGTGACTCGATTCTAGAATAGCCGGTCAATTTATCTGCTCCCATTCAATATTGTAGCATGATACCTATTACTGAAGATGTGCTTGTCAGCGCAGTTGAGGGAGTAAGCAAGAGTATTGTCAACATTGCAAGCGTGAGGATGCTCCAAGACCAGATGTTTAGGATATTTCCAGTAGAAGGAGTAGGCTCTGGTGTAGTGATAGATGAAAATGGCTATATCCTTACGAACAACCATGTGATCGACGACGCAGATAGGCTTAAGGTTACACTACCCGATGGCAAGGTGCTCAGAGGAAAGGTCGTTGGAAGTGATGAGACCACTGACCTTGCAGTCCTCAAAGTAGAATCAGAACAGTCGCTCCCAGCTGCACAGCTTGGCAGCTCCGACAACCTAAAGGCGGGTCAGATTGTGATTGCAATTGGTAACCCTTTTGGGCTCACTGGAGGGCCTGCAGTTAGCGCTGGCATAGTAAGCTCATTGAATAGAAGCATACAGACAAGAACTGGCGTGTTGGAGCTAATTCAGACAGATGCTGCGATTAATCCCGGCAACTCTGGTGGGCCGCTTGTAAATACAAAGGGAGAAGTGATTGCTATCAACACAGCTAATATGCCCTATGCACAAGGTATAGGGTTTGCAGTTCCCATCAACACCGCCAAGTCAATATTGAAGGAATTGATAGAAAAAGGTAAGGTAACTCGACCTTGGATTGGAGTTGCATCAATAAAAGTCACTCCTCAGCTTGCACGATACTACGGGCTTCCTGTGACCGATGGGGCACTCATTGCAAGAGTCGAGCCTTATAGCCCAGCTGACGATGCAGGGCTAAGAAAAGGAGATATTATCGAAGAAATAGATGGCAACTTGATAAAAGACCCATCTGAAATCGCTACATACGTTCGCAAAAAGCAAGTAAATGACCAGTTACGGGTAACTATCAATCGCTATGGGCGCCAATTTCAACTCCCGATTCCTGTAGACGTGCGCCCATAAAAAATTTTTATGAAAACACTTTTGAGCGTGAGTGATGATAAATAATTCAGTGTCTGACTATGATTCAATGGATGAGCTGATTAAGGAGATCGAGAAGGAAGAGGCAGCCATAGTGATTACTAAGGATATACGGAAGTATAGAAAGCCTGTCACCGTGATATCCGGGCTTCAAGAGAGAAAGGATTTGAAGGAAATTACAAAGCAGCTAAAGACTAAGATTGGGACAGGAGGCACATTCAAAGAGGGACAGATAATCCTCCAGGGGGACCATCGCGAAGCGGCTAAGGGTCTATTGGCTGAAATGGGCTTCAAGGAAGAGGCAATTGAGGTATACTAGTAGCATTTTACTTACCTGCTCTCCAGATGATTACTTTATGCTTTATATCGTGCAGGAGCGCTTGTAATATGCAAGTGGAAAGCGATAGTACTGCCGAATCAACAAGAACAACTCTCAAGGACGAGACCCCTACGGAGAACTTTGCAGTAGAAAAGCAGGTAACCAATGGTAAGCCTGTGGTGACTGCTCAGATTCTAGTAGAAGATAATGAGGAGGATAACTCACAAGAGTCGCTTAGTGTAGGTGATTTTCATAACAATGATAACAAGATCTTGGCCTTACTGAATGAAGCTGGATCAAACTACTCATTTAAGGGCTTGATGCGGAAGCTTAACCTTCACCAGCAAAGCTTGTCTCGAGCACTCCATAGACTAGAAGAAATGGATCTTGTAGAAAAATCTCCACTAGGTTATCGGCTTAGCAAGGCCGGCGCGAGTGCAATGTCAAATACCGAGTTATTGCAACAAAAGAAACCAAGGGGCAGAGAGTATATGCAATTATTGCAGACATATATCCCACTAAATATCAAGGCCTCAGAAGTTATGCGCTACTTGATCGGCCGATGGTTTAAGAACCTTAGGTGGATAGGCATGATAAGAAGTGATACAAGTTATACACTGCAGTGGATAAGTGATGATGGCTCGTTCCAAATTAACCTTAGATTAATTGCAGAATATATTGTCATCGAGACGAATGCATCCACTGAAAAAGAAAAAGTACAGGCTATGGTGGGATCGTATGCCATCTATGAGCACATAACAAAGGTGATGCAGAGCAAGTTTGACGAGTACGCGTTGGATCAACGAAACGCAAGTGTAATCAATTAGCTTTACCAAGTGGTTCTGTTATCAGAGATAGCGCATTTGCAGGATTTGAAAACACTAGCCAAAAGCTATATAGTCGCTCTTGTTGAGAGTTCTTGCTATGTATATCACCATAATCGTAGATGCTATAATTGGCACAACGATGGATGCAAGCAAAATTTTCATAAATACAAGCAGCAGTCCAGCTACATAATACGAGCCGTCTACCGAAAATGGCCAGAAAATCGGATTTGCGGGATTGTGGAGCCAGTCGACTAAAACATCACCTTGATAAGAATTGCAGAATATTAAGTTAGGAGATGATAGTCAGCTCTAGCAAGGCTGAAAGAATAGTAGATGATATTTTATCATTCGATGAGGGGATTCTATCCGCAGGCGTAATTGATAGGAGTGGAAATATCATTGCCGATAAATCTAGTGAATCTTTTGGAAAGCAATTTGAAGTAGGCAGACTTGAGGGGAATAAATATAGTGGAACTCTAGTTGTTGCAGCACTCAGGATAGCAAATGAAGTAAACGATGGGTTTGGAGAGCCACAAGCGCTAGTCACCATTTATAGAGATTGTAAATTGATGTTACTATCTATGCCATCACATAGTATACTCATAGGAGTTGCACTAAAGCGCTCAGCTAATGTAGACAATGACAAGACCATAGATGAAATTGAAAGATTGGTGGGAGCTGTCCTAAAGCCTCAGTAGAACTTGCTAGTATCTTGAAGGAAAATGTTTCTATATTGCAGGCTATTCTCGAGTCATATATTATATGCACGAAATGTTGGGGTACAGATACATTCTTTTGCTAAAAGTATATGTGAGTTAAGTATGCAATGAGGTTAATGATGAAAATATTATCCGTTATTTTCTTTTTATCATATCTAAATTTGTTGTTCCTTTAGTGCTTGGTCCATCTTCCTATAACCTTGAAGAAATGTTCGACCTTTTTCAGTAATCTTGAATGACTGGGTATTTGCGTTATACTTTAGTAAATCCTCCACCATGAGAAACTTAAGATATTCTTGAGCAATGCCAAGAAATACATTCTGCATTAACTTATCAAAAGTAATACCTCCATCATCATCCTCACAATCATTTGCAGTCTCTAGAATCTGGATAACTATGTCTGTCTTACTCTTGTTTATCACTTCCCAGTATTTGTATAATAATGTGAGACTAAATAGCATTTTGAAGTATAGTTATGAATAATTTGTTCAATCCTGTACTAATTCATGCCCAAATTTGGTGTAATAGCTAACTTATTCACCTCCAACCTTCTTGATGCAGTCATCAGCGTATGTGATTGATTTCCTATCTCAAAAAAGGGAGATGAGAGACTGGGAGGACAGGAATCACAGGATAACAAAAACAAAGAGAATATTAGTCAAAAAGAGCTGCTCGCATCGACTATACCAAGAAGTATAACATGTCTTGTTGTTGTCGTCCTCTGAAACACCATCACCACTATCAGTTATTATTTTATTTGACAACACAGTCGCTTAAATATTACTAATAGTAATGCTGACAAGATTACCCTTAAGTGATGGCTCCTTTCTTCCTGCTTTTTAGCGAAACCAAGCAACAGATGGCTGACTATTAAACAAGCAAGCACCTTGGAGGAAGGGGTTTAGTGAAGTCGTCCTCCACACGCTATCTTAGGCTTTGTGCGTGCCCGAAAGGCGCCCCAATGACACTCTCCACATATCGTATTATGAAATGATTAAAAGACTTGCAGAAATTCAAAGTACATAGCTACAGGAGTCTCCCTCTATAGGCCAAATAGCATAATCTTTAACAGAGTTTTTCCACTTTTAATTCAATAATGTATCCTAAATGCGACAGGAAGAATAATACCTCACAAAAAATAGCAACTCTAACAGTCGTTGCTATGGGTATTATATCACTGCTAGCGCCACCCTATTTGCTGTCAGCGCAAGAGGCATTTGCAACAGAGTCAGACAAGGACGACTACCAGCATGATAAAAAGCACGACGACTCAAAAGATAATGAAAGCGAAATTCCACCAGCATACATCGAAATTGATGGCGAACTATCTGAACTTCAGCTTGAGAATGGGCCTTCAGGAGATGATGACAGTATTGCAGACTATGACAGAGATCCTCAAGGAACACTATCGTTTGGTGAGCATTTTAGCCTTATAGTTCCACAGGAATCTGGCGTTCTCAATGTGGATAGTGCCCAACTTTCTGTAAATGATGATGAGCTCAACCAAAACGATTACTTGCAGACAGATATTGAGCTTGTAGATGAAGGTGAGGACAGCTACTTGTATTTCCAGACATATCTCAATGATGTACCAGGTGGAGGAGACCCAGATGCTTTAGGCGATGGATATACAGCAAATGAAAATGGATTTGAAATATTCCTATGGTGGACAGTATCATTTACAGATGGAACTGAACAAACATACTTGGCTATTGTGCATTTGGAAGGAGACGAGTGTGAAGAGCATGGATGGGATGATCACCCAAACGATGACACAACATGTGTCGACCTTGATGCATAATTAACATGGCATAGCCCAAACTCTTCCTATCTCTTTTTTAGAATTGAAACACAAATGCTCTCCTTTTTCTTCTTCTTTTTTCCTTCTAGTGTAATTGTCGTAAAGTTTAAGGCAGGAAGCAAGTTATTCAGCTTCAAAAATTAGGGCTATAGTTATTTGCCCATCTCATTACTAGAAGAAGAGCAACTAAGGTTGTTGGTGCTAGTGCTGAGGTTTTTAATGGTCGTTCCTTACTTTTATCTTAATCAAGAGCCTTGGCCAGCCAGTGCCAAAACACAATGATAATAACGAAGAGCCAAACTACCTGGACGACATATGTGTATGTGTGTATGTGTGGGTGCCTGAAAGGCGCCCTAATCTTAAATAAAGACTCAGGTCAAAAATGACTCCTATAGACTTAAACATGAGATAAACTGCGTATAGCAGCAGACTCAAAAAAGGCTGCATTTGTCTTCACATTAGTGAATCCACATATCCCTATCTTTCAAGGCCAAGCTTGCCTATTATTTTGACGAATATCATTGTGAGGACACAACCTCTATGGTTATGGCTCCAATAATAGAGTGCAATACCAACCTGTCGGGGAACGAGAGCATGGAAAATCCAAACCGCAAAATACCGACCAGCCAAATATCCATGCTATCAGCGGCTCGATATCAGGGATGACTGCACCCACTGTCAGAACCACAAAATTCATTTTTTTGAAATTTGGTTTAAGCACCCAGACAAAGGCAACATGAAGAGGGGTAATTGTCATGAATTTATTTTATTTCTCATATTGTTTTATCCATGAGAATTTTTTGTTAAGGAAAAAGGACCTTCTGTGCCCCTAGATGATTCTTTTATTGATTCTATATGTCTGATTTAATATGCATATATGTAGAATATCTTCATCGTTCGAGAACAAAATTAGTCATTTATCCAGTAGCTATATAGCTCTATATCGTCACCATCGCAATTAACACAAAACCCTCATTTGATTTAGGAACAAATTCTCTATTGAGACATAGTGAGGCGCTGAACACTCTGGCAATATGCTCCATTTACGAAGAGATAATGAGACAAAAGAGGAGTTGTGACTTGTTTCTAAAAATGCTGGTCAATTAATTCCTCACCTTCCTATACTACTATCGGGAATGACAACAATCGTTGGTATCAAGACCAAAGAAGGAGTCGTACTAGGATCTGACAAACGTGCAAGCAAGGGCTTCTTCATTGGCTCAAAAATAACGCAAAAGATAGCCAAGGTAGATGACACGCTTGCCGTGGCAATAGCGGGGCAATTATCTGATGCAGAGTATTTGATAAAAGTAGCTAAGGCAGAACGCAAGCTGATCGAGCTTCGTAGAGGCTTTCCTCTCACTACCAAGGAATCTGCAAGATTGATTGCTAATCTTGCTTATTCGGGCCTAAAGAACTATCAGCCCTATTTTGTGGAACTGTTAGTCGCAGGTGTCGATCAGGAAGGTGGGCATATCTATGCAGCAGATATGAGTGGCGCAATAACAAGCGAGGATTTTGCCTCCTCAGGTTCAGGCTCCCCTATTGCATATGGAGTCCTTGAGAGTATGTATCACAAAGAAATTACAAATGAACAGGCTCAGGCTGTAGCTACAAAGGCAGTAGCTGCAGCGATGGAGCGGGATCCTGGCTCTGGCAACGGCATAGAGGTGCTTGCAATTCCAAACGTATTGGCAACGGTGGAGGTGAAAAAGTAGGGATGGCTGATACAGGAGGAGGAGGAACAAACTTTGCCGCTGGGGGCAGATATCCGTATTATTATGGGCCAGAAGGACGTCTGGTGCTGGTCGACAGCGCCCTTGAGGCAGTAAATAGGGGATCAACCACCATAGGCATCAAGACACCTGCATTTGCGCTCCTAGCAAGTCATATCAAACCTGTCCGACCACTAATAGATCCTGCCGAAAAGATATTCGTAGTTGATGGCCATGTTGGTGCAACTGGCTCTGGGTATATTGGTGATATATTGCAGCTAATAGATGAGCTGAGACTTGAAGCTCAAAAGCACAGGCTCAACTTTGAAAGTCCAATAGATGTCGGCTCACTTGCAAAGCATCTTGGGTCATTTCTGCACAACTATACTGTGTATACGGTTAGGCCACAGGCTGCGTCTGTGATCATAGCGGGCGTCGATCAGACTGGAGTCCAACTCTATCAGGTTGATCCAAGCGGGACCTTCTTCCGCGGTTCTGGCTTTGCAATAGGTAAGTCATCTGATATAGCTTTAGATGTAGTACAACGCGAGTACAGTGCTGACATGAGCATAGAGCAAGCCGCTGCATTGAGTGACAAAGCGATAGAAAAGGCACTAGGTGAGAGGCCTATTGTAGAGATAGGGGTGGTCAGCGCAAAGGACGGCCGCAGGTTCCAAAAGCTGCCTTAGCTTTTATTTTGGGCAGCAAGAGGCTTTATTTCTGGCCGCCTCCACTTGTTTGCCCAACGCGCCAGATCTTTTATTATGACACCAAGCTCTCTTGCCTGAGGTGTAATACTATATTCAACCCTTGGTGGCACCTCCGGGTAGATCTTTTTTGTCACAAGGCCCTCACGCTCTAGTTCCAGCAGCCTCTCTGAGAGTACCGTGCTGCTGATGCCTGGCAATGATCTTTTCAATTCATTAAATCTAATTACTTCTTTTGTTTTCAGGTTTTTCAAAATATGGAGCGACCATCTTCTACCTAGCAACTCCCATACATCCACTACTGCGCATGTAGCTCCTGGCCTAAGTTGTTCATCTGGTTCTTCTGTCATACCTAGTAGTGATTACTTACTTGCTAATAAAATTATTGTAATTCACTAAGAAATGTGGCCTAAATTCTGAAATTAGATAGTGATAAGATAAAGATTCCTAGGTAACAGGAACATATATTCTGCTCTTCCATCATACTTCCATCATATCTGTGACAGGCACGATTATTCAAACAGGAAAGATAACATACTGTGCTTATTATGAGACCTATATTCTTTGTTTTACTAACGTTCAGAATTGATCTTTGGAGTAAGATTTTTAATGCTTTTTTGACAAAATTACTAGTGCTCAAAGCGACATTAACTTATGACAAAGGCACCATAATCATCCATGGTCTCGCCCATCTTCCATTTGCAATATTAGATCCGAGGACAAACGTGCTAAGAGCGCTTGCTTTACACTATTCTAATATTAGGGAATACCTCAAGCAAAGTGGCATAGAATATTCAGACCATGTTTTGTCAGAAGAAACGATGATGTTTTCGTCATCGCTGTCACCATCATCGCCTCTATTCTTGAGGGATTATCAACAGAAAGCTGTTGACAACTGGATACGAGCAGGCTTGAGAGGATGTATTGTTTTACCTACTGGTTCTGGCAAAACTATTATCGGGATCAGAGCCATAGAGAAAGCAAATTCCACTTCACTTGTTGTCGTCCCCACACTTGACCTGATGGATCAATGGACTGCAACTCTCTCAAAGTATTTTCCAAACATCAGAATAGGAAGCCTTGGCGGAGGTAATGATGACATACAATCTATTACCGTATCGACTTATGACTCGGCTTACATACGGGCATCTTTTCTTGGCAATAAATTTTCACTTGTAATATTTGACGAGGTACATCATCTCGCAGCTCTTGGTTACAGAACCATAGCGGAGCAAATGGCAGCACCTTATCGTCTTGGTCTCACCGCTACAATTGAAAGAGAAGATTACCTGCATAGAGACCTCCCAAGGCTTGTTGGAGAAGTTGTCTTTCAAGCGAGTCCAGATGACCTCGCTAAAAATAAACACCTTGCTTCATATGAAATTGAAAGGAGAATGGTTGAATTGCTCCCAGAAGAGCTGGAAGAGTACAGAAGAAATATGAGCATATATCAACAGTGCATTAAGAAGCTCACCTTTCAAAGGTATGCACTTTCCCTTGAAAAATTGATAATGATGTCTGGGAAAAATAGAACAGCTCGGGAAGCTTTGCTGGCGCGAAACAAGGCAATGAATATTGCACTTAACAGCAGGGCCAAAATAGAAGAGTTGAGAGAGATCCTTGCAGAGAACAAAGGTGCCAAGACGATAATATTTACTCAGCATAACAGTCTTGTCCATGATATATCTGACAAATTTCTCATTCCACTTATAACTCACAAAACAATCAAGGAAGAAAGACAAGATGTCCTCAAGGGATTCAAAGAAGGCCGATACATGGCTATAGTCACGTCCAAGGTTCTAGACGAAGGAGTTGATATTCCTGATGCAGAGTTGGGTGTGATCCTAAGTGGTACTGGCAGCGCAAGAGAATTCATACAAAGACTTGGAAGATTGCTAAGACCTAAACCGGAGAATAATAACAGTAACACCAGCAGTAATAGTACTGCTGTTACTAGCAGCAGTTATAAAGGCTATAAAAAAGCTAGGTTAATCGAGATAATTTCTTCAGAAACAAAAGAAACGATTACAAGTGCAAGAAGAAAGAGAGCCTTGAAGATGATGCGTGGCACTAATAATTATGACCCTGCAAGAGAGGAAATGAGGAAGAGTACATAGGACCAATATGACCCGTCTATTGTAACTGCTTGTAAAACCCCTCTCTTTTACCAATTTTCTCTTCGATCTAAAAGACGCTACAACACGTACAATATCGAAAAGATGACTCCGACCCTGGTGCCCGTATTTGGCAGACTCCTTAGTTCTTTCATGCCTTTTTGAATTGCCATCATGTCATGATCATGGCTATTATTAGCAGGTTCTTAGCATAGTAAGAAAAAGGCTTGATGAAGTTGTTATGTCAGGGGCATAACAACTTCCTATGCATATCGAGAGGTCTTTAGGTAAGAGCTACGATATCTCAAATAGAAGAATAAAGAGTAATAAATTTATACTACGTATTTTGTATCTGTACTCGGGCTTCAGTAACTCCATAAAATGCAGAAAGGAAATAGAAAGAAGCTGATGACGTGTGAAAGGGCAGATCGAGAACTGTAGGGAGGGTTTCTCGATCTGACCCTTCTAGCCCGCCGGACCTGGAGAGTAGATCTATCGATGCCATTTCTCAAACGCTGAGGGGCTACAATTTGATTCTTGAATCAGATCATGATGAGACCCCCAACCGCGATAGTAGAGTTGACATTAAAATAACCAAAGCACCAACTACTTTTGCAATAGAATATGCTAACTCTACAATTACTTCGAGTCAGAACTAGAAATGGAGCGATATTTCCCCTATTCTGCACCAAAGAAGAGGATGTAGAGCTAGCAAAGAAGATTATCCATGAATTTGAACAAACGTGGAAGAACAAAGAGAAGAAAGCTGTGCTTGAAGATAGAATCTCAACAATAGAAGAATCGGATGCAGGTAGCGATTACAAATTGGTGAGAGGATTGTATGCTCTCTTGGAAAGGAGATGCACATTCAAAAGTAGTGATAGCAATAGTGACATTGGAAACAACAACAACACTGTCATCAGTCCTACTGTCGATCCACCTCGTATTAGAAAGGCTGTATTTGAAGAGTCATCTAAACGGGGTTTTGCACTAACTGAACTAGAGAGACGGGAAATCGCAAGTTCTGTGGCCTCCAAATTTCACCTACCCTCTCATGATATTGTATTAAGCACGATGTGGAGTGATCTAGATGATAACCTGATACTTGAGCACTTTGACACAATTGGCCCCGATGCTTTGGTGGGATGGTATAATTTGTCGCTTATGCAAACTTTGCTCTTCAACTGCACAAAGCTTGATTTTTACATTTCAGGCGGCTTGAATTGGAAACGTGTGCTAAGGACTGTAAAGCGACTTGGTTTGATGTACCATTTACAACAACCTCAACAACAACAAGAAAATCGAATAATCTGTTCTCTTGAAGGACCATTGAGCCTCTTTAAATTAACAGATAGATACGGAACATTACTTGCAAAGCTGCTTCCATCAATAATATTCACTTCTGGTAAAAAAGGAGGACATGGCAATTATGGTGGTGACGGTGGTGGTGAATGGCATCTAGATGCGTGGATCGTAAGGAAAACAATGGATGGGAGGAAGATATTTGAATTCAAGATCTCAAATAATGAAATTCCAGAACTGCTGGCAGATCCCTATCCTTCCTCCCTTCATGGTTTCAGTACGGAAAAAGAAGAAGAAGTTGCAATGCCATCATCATCTCTCTACTATGATCATAATAGCTTTGATAGTGCAGTTGAAGAGAAATTTGCTAAGAGATTTGAGCAGGCCGAAACTGGATGGAGGTTGGCTAGGGAACCTGATCCACTTGTGCTATCAAATGGAGGCGCTTTCATTCCCGATTTTGTGTTTGAAAAATATGACAGAAAGATCTATCTTGAGATCGTTGGATTCTGGACAAAAGAATATCTCGAGAGAAAGCTGCAAAAGTTAGCTGATATTTTTATTTCAAGCGATATGAGGAAGAAGAGAACAACAACTAACTATAATAATGATAAAAAGACGGATCTTCTATTTATTGCAGTAAATGATGACTTTGCTTGCTCAAAATCATCTTTTTCTTCAATAGTACCAAAAGAGCAATTGATATTCTACAAGAACAATACCGTTCCGGTAAAGCCCATTATTGATTATTTGAAGTCCATAGATAGAGAAATGATCGAGAGAAGAGTCAATGATCCTAATTTGAAAATTGATTTGGGCAAGGATGATGATGATTCAGTTATTTCAATCAGTGAAATAGCACAAAAGTATTCAATCCCTGTGGAAGTAGCACAGCGAATTTCTCTAAGAGATAATAAGGAAAAGTACCTTGAAGCAGGAATGCATCTAATACCCAAGTCCAAAGCACACAAGTTAGAGTCCATGCTGGTTGGAACAAGCAGGTTTATCGATGCTTGCTCAGTTCTGTCAAAGGAGGGTATTCCAGAATCCTGCCATGCTGATCTCATCGCCAAGTTGGGCTACGATGTGCGATGGCAGAGCTTAGATCCAAGTACGGCAATCATTACAAAAAGTAGGGAATAACAATTTTACTCTCTCTTCCGTAATAGGGAAAAAGCAAGCCAAAAGATAGAAAACCAAAACGTTTTAATTGGTTTCACAAAGAGTTGGGTTACATGCGCCCGGGTAGTATAGAGATTTCTGGTTGCTTCCAATAGAAACCAGAATCGTTCAATCCGGTCTAGTATGGGGGACTGTCACTCCTTCGACCCGGGTTCGAAATTCGGTTTGGAGAAGAAGACAAAGAAGAAAAAACAACCGAACGAACATCCCGGCCCGGGCGCTGCTTATACCTTTTTTCATTATTTCAAATTCAAATTTTGAGAAATTACAACAACAAAAATTGGGAACCCGTGGCAGTCCCCATCCCAGACCTGATTACACAATACTGTATAGCACCAACCAAATGTCTGCACCTATACACTCCTACTAAGTTCCTGTCTCAGTATCTCTGATTCTCCTCTTTCTTTTGCATCTAACAAAGACGAAGATGAATTTCAAGGTATGAGTATCCCCCATCTTGTGCCTCCAGTCTCTCTATAGTGAGATAAACTAGAGCTGCTTGGAAATAACATTTTCATCGAAAAGTGAACACTAGGAAATATGAAATTGCTTTGTGGTATGTGAGCCCTTTCACTTTCTACCATACTCTTCTCCAATTCCTCTCACAATCTTTTCTGTTTCATTTCTTCCCATACTACTTCCTTTAATCCAACCATCTTTCTAAAGGAATTTGCAGTAGCAGGACCAAAACCTGCATAATGGTTGTTAGCGGCTACAATTGCAAGTTTTGCTTTCTCTTTGAGTCTATCTAGAGAGTCTGACCACATCTTAAGTTCTTTAGTTCGGTCTTTTTGTATCCTGCCAAAGTTTCTCTCATCAATGCTCCTGTCACCTATAAAGCGTAGGTAAACAAAGTCTGAAGTCAATTCTGCAGGAGTTTGAATTGTGGCAAGTTGACTCCAAGCCAAACAGATGTTGTTCTCAGATAGGAGGTTGTAGACGTCTTTGTTATCAAACCATGATTTGTGTCTGACCTCAATCGCATATCGAAAGTCAGTGTCAAGCATGTGAATTAATGTTTCTAATTTCTTTAGACCCTCCTTTGCGGTCAGTGATGGCGGCAGTTGTAGCAATAGTGCTAGTAGCTTTGCACGTAAGGGGCGCATGACATCAAAGAAATAGTGAAGTTCCTTCTCAGAGTCAGGAGAGGCAAGTCGCTTTTCATGTGTAATTAAACGAGGAAATTTGGCTGTAAACCTAAAGTTGTCTGGAGTTATTGAGGCCCACCGTTTTGTCATAAAAATATTAGGTGCATTATAAAAAGAAGAATCGATTTCAACAAAATCAAAAACCTGGCTATAGTACTTCAGAAAATCCTTCCTCTCTAGCTTTGATGGGTAAAAGTGTCCAAGCCATCCCTCATAGGACCAGCCAGAGCATCCAACATAGAGTTTTTGCAATCAAGTATTGATGTTATCCGTAGGCTATAAGGTAATTGCAAGCTAAGACCAACCCGGTTTTTGAAACTAGCCCTCAGTCACCATCATTTCATCTTTATAGAGGCAGGAGATGACACCGTAAGTGGCGGTCCAGACAATTACTACATCCTTGGCGATTCTGGTCTCGATGATCAGATTAGTGATTACACCATCGGAAGGAGAGACACACACATATCCCTATACACACTTTTTCTTTCATTGTTCACACATATCTATGCGTATGTAGACGTGTGTCCGCAGATTCTTTCTTTTAGAAATTCTTATGCAAACTACTATTATTGTTTGGAGTGTGAGAAAGTTGACAATTATGTTGGATGCTCTGGCTGGTCCTATGAGGGATTCTTCTTTTTATAATGCACCTAATATTTTTATGACAAAACGATGGTTGTCTAAGCAGCTAACATCACTGGGTCGCTTCGTGGAGACACTATGCAATAGTCAAATTCATTTGGATTGTCTTATTCTGCATCGATTTATCTTTCATTTCCTCAATCATCATCTTCTCTGCCTGCCAGTTCTTCTCCATCTTAACCATAGTCATCAGCACAGCTTGTTCCGCCTATATTTTCGCAACCGTCATCTCCTCCATTATCGTCATCGTCATCTCCTCCATTATCGTCATCGTCATCTGCTGCGTCTTGTGTGACTTCATCTGATTGTGCTGATGCTTGTTGTGCTGGGGATTGCGCCATTTCTGGTGATACTATGAGCTCAAATGAACCAAGGACTTGCCCAACGAGCGTTGATGGTGGTAAACTATCTGGTATACTGGTTATTGCTGCTGCAGCATTGGTAGTGGTAGAATTACCTTCATAAAATACAGCATATCCTTTTGTCACTCCAAGGTTAGGGGCTGTTGCATTTGTAGCAGTTGAAATTAAATATCCTCTTCTTATTTCATTTGGACTAAAATTAGTCCCATATGTCATTTCTACAAGTTTGGCTGGCAATGTCGCTATTCTTTCGTTTGTCTGTGGATTTGTAAGGTTGACTGCCAGATCTGTGCTGGTTATAATCCGCATGCTTCTGTAACCAACCTCTTGAAGCTTCTGTAGCTGGTACGATACAATATTGTCAGTTGTCGTCATATTGTTGTTTGTGGTAGTAACATTATTGGTGGGTAATCTAGTGCCCAAGTCAGGGTATCGGATAATATGTATTATCTCTTCTTGATCTCCTTGACAGTTGTTATTGCTATCCATGTTGTTGCTTGTACTTTCACTAGCATTGGTGGAAAATGCTCCAGCTCCTTGTTGCTGTTCTTCCTGTGAACATAGTTGTGCTAGTAACCCATAACCTAGTCTTGTCTCTTCTGACAAAGCAGAGGCCGAATTATTGATATCATGAGTTATCCAGCCATTTGGCACCTGTATGCTAAAGCTATCATTTACACTTTGAAATATTGTGGCAGCAGCTGCTGTTGTTCCATTCTCAAATTGGGTAGGTTGGCTGGTCAGCTGCTGTGGCTGTGCATTAATTATCGTAAAATTGGAGGCCAAAAGAATGATCGCTATGGCTAACGTCAGTCCGAGACCTGAAGCTGATGAGACGGGGAACGTTGGGGACATAAGGTCCTAAAAATGAACTCAACTCCAGAATATGATAAGGTTATTGTTTGATTTTTCTATAAGAAAATACGAAGATGCCTTGGCATTGTCGCTTTGTGATACGCCAGGATCTTAATTACCTATTTGATGGTCCGCATAACTCACCAACACACAAAAAATCAAAACTCAACTACAAAATAAATAAGAAGATAGAAAGTTTTAAAAAAGTAGAACTACCTCCGCTACTAAAGGGGATTCGAACTCGGGTCCATTTCACAATCTATGGAGAATAACAAAGACTCTCCCTCTTCGACCCGGGTTTGGATCCTAGCTCGGGCGGTTATCTTACTTTTCTATTAACCTACAAAAAAGTTATGATATTGAGGCAACTGCGCGCTCCTTCCTTAATGAGGATCTTATTAGCCTCAGCACATCTTCTATTGAGTTCTCCTGAGGATTAGAAATTTCTATACCATGAAAATTACCTTTTTTGGATAATATTGCTAATCCTCCTACTAATATGGGAACCACAAACTCTGATCTTATCTTCTTTACCAGACGTTCTCCTGCCTTTATATTGTCTGGAAGCGTAATTGAGATCATTATGAGATCAGGCTCGTTATTCCTTATGAACGTAATAATCGAATCTGTAGGAATAGAAGGTGTAGCGTTGAAGACTCTGTAGCCCCTACTTTCCAAGACAGATTCTAACACCGATGCAGATAAACAGTGTAATTCGCCCTCAGGAGAGCATAACAGAATCTTCTCGCGGCTATCTGATTTTGAAATTCTCTCATTTATTGCAGCAACCAGACCATATGCGGTATTGGTACACACGTGTTCTGTTGCAACATCAATTTCATTTTTTTCCCATTTCGTACCTACATCGTACATGACTGGTTTGAGAATCTTGTCGTAAAATTCTACTAAAGAAAGAACGTTTTTGGATCCTTCATAAATTCTTGTAGCACCTTCTACATCTCCTGAAACCAGGGATAGATAGAGTTTGTTTGAAACATCTTTAATGAGCATATTCTTCTTGTTTAAGTCCTTAGGGCTATATTCAGAAAGAAATGATAATATTTTTGGATCCTGTTGGTATTGTATAGGTATATCCTCAAGCTCAACCTCTGAGGACCTACCTAGATACTTGATAATTTGTTGCTTAGATATCTTTGCCTCCGCATTCCACTCACTTTTTACCAGATAAGCATATTCTATGCCCTTCACTCTTTTGCTTCTGATATAGACCATGTTAATAGATACCAACTGACAATAACTCGTATATATAGCTCGTGCTAACTACGTCCACTAATGACTAACCAACGATAACACAGGACTGAAAGTTCGCCAGTAGCCGATGAATTTGGAGAAAATAACTACATCCTAAACACAGGCTTTTATCCCTCATCCTAAATATTGCAAATTCCCTGCAGGTATTACATAAGGGATCCCAATCCCAACAATCTCTGAAATTAATAAAGTTAACACTACCCGCTATTGTCATGTTATTAGCATTTTTGATTTGGAACTAACGGTAATTGTGCGATTAATATCCAGGGAGGCAGAACCGCCATAGCATTGCCAAAAGAATTGTTATACTATGATTTAGATTCCTATTAAGAAGCACTATTAATTGTCAGAACTAACTCTGGGATTGTATCATTACGGTCAAGGGTGCAAGTTGGAGAGGACATGATAGAGATTTTTGATGACAGGCTCCTAGAAAAGCTGACTCTCAAAGAACCTCAAACAATGGAATCTTGCTCTTAGAGAGTAACGACGTATTGCGGCAACTCAAATAATCCTTGAAAGATGAAATTAATATAAGACACACAAGTCATAGACGGTCACCAGTAACCGGCTAAACATATTTTTAAATCTGCTATAATTATATGGCAAGATGAGGTTCATCTCAGACAATTTATTGTTGAGATACTAATCACAGGGTCTCTCATCCTCACCTGCAAGTGCATTTTCTGCTACACGACTAATATGCGATACCTTCTGCAGATTTAGGGTTGTACAAGAGAGTATATTCTATAAATTATATGTCCTTGGATGTTTCCAATTCCATTCCACTTCATCACATGGTAGTCTGAAGGATGGAGCTCTTTTGCGAATCCTTGCATACGACTAAGTTGTTCGAATATGCATTCGCCTATCAGCACTATATTTGCTGACGCTATTGAGGTGATCTTTGATACAATGCTCAGACTAAATCCTATCAAGTCCACATTGTTTCCAAAAGAGACAACCAAAGCATCGCCATAATCGATTCCAAGCTTGATTGATATCCTTGGAATTCCTTTCTTTATAAGCTCTGAGTTAATAGAATTTTTTATGCTGCTGACTATGTCCTGACCGCATTCAATGGCACGTCTACATGCCATATCATTATTGTTGTCAAAAACAGCTATTACTGCATCGCCTACATACTTGAAGACTAATCCTCCATGTTTCTCGATTGTCAAGCTTATTTGTTCCCAGAATAATTTAATAACAAATTCTAATTCTTGTGTTGAAAGATACATAGTCATCTTCGTCGAACCTACAATATCAACATAGAGAACAGCAATTCGTATCGTATTGCCTGACAAGGGTTTTAAGAAAGATTTGCACCTGTCGGTAAACAACTCGACCTTGTCTGGCTCCGCAATCTTGTCTACTTCATTTTCTATAAATCCAGAATTATACACGTCTTATCCTACACGACTATATTTATAAACTGGTGCTAAGTGTACATACTAGTGCTAACATAAGGTATCCTTCGAAAGTAGATAGCAGAGTCGACAGTGAACTGTGATTTGCTTTTAGCCAATACATGTACTGGGCTAAAGGTAGTTCATTTAAGTGAGTTAGGAATCATCAATTTCCTGAAAAGATAGGTGATGAGGTTAATTGACGTAACTATTTCGGTTCCAATGGAATTTCTATCATAAACTATGCCCTGCAAACCTTCTCCCCTGTTTAATATGGCTTTGATGTAATTATCTATAACAAACTCTTCTGTATTTTCACATAACCAGCCCGAAATAGGAAAACCATTTAATGTTCCCACGCAATTCCCCCCCAGTGAAATTATCTGTCCTTTCTGTAGATATTCAAATTCTATCATTTTCTGTTTAGATTCTTTCCTAAGTATATTTTTGGCAACATTTCTTGCCTGTCTTACTGCAAACTGTGCTAGTTGTGGAGACATCTTGCCTTCATTATCTAGTGGATAGGCAGAGATATCTCCTATCGCAAATACATTATCAAATACTTCGTCGTCTGATCGTAAAACCTGGGAGTACTTGTTGACTATAAACCTGCCTGAGCCACTTTTTTTGACTTTAGGAATTATATCTAAATCCTGTGCGCAAATTCCTGCAGTCCAAACTGTTACATTTGTTTGTAAAGTTTCTCCCGAGGATAAAGTGACGCTGTGGGGACCTATTTCTATTATCGGTTTACCTCTTAATATTTCGGTGTTCTTATTTTTCTCTAAAATTTTCTTTACCATCATTATAATTGTTGGATCCCAGCCAGGAAGCACTTCTTTCTGAGCTTCGATAACTCTAATTCTGATCTTGTTACCATACTTTTCAGATAAGGCCCCTGTTAGACTGAGACCTGTAGCGCCACCACCAACAATTGTCACTATAGAACCCTGCCGTAGGCACTGGATTATTCTATCTAGCTTAATGCTGTCATCCACGGATCTAAGAGATAGTGTATTTTCCCTTGCTCCTTTTATTCCGAAATACGCATTTTTTGCACCGATAGCAATTATCAAGTAATCATATTGAATGATTTGTACAGTTCCAGACTCTAAGGTGATCTCCGCTTGTTCAGAAACAAGGTCCACTTTTTCACATTTGCCGTTAACAAAAACGACGTCTTTTCCAAGGATTTCTTGTATATCCAACGAAATGTCTTTAGGTTGTAATTCGCCTGAAGCTACTCTGTGGATGTTTTGCAATAATTGAAGTTTTGGCCCATCGTTTACTAGTGTAACTTGAACATTTTCATTCTTGCACAAATTAGATGCAGCAAATATTCCTGCATAGCCCCCACCTAAAATTAAAACTCTCATGAATTATTATGCTATTAGAGGGTATTAAAACATCGTGCCAATCTAAGGTAATAGTGCCTAACTTTCGACATAATCGAAAATCGGCAAACAAATAATGATGCACTCCAAGTTAGTCCTGACTTGATAAATTGATTGTGGGAATTGGCTCATTATCAAATCATTGCTTAAACCCCTCGTCCTACCGTATTCGTTGACTACTAACCTCCTTCTTTCCTTGTCTTAGTGTGTATAGCCTGCTTGCAATTAAACCCATGATTGATCCGTATATCATATGGAATGCGAAAGCCGACCCTATTATTGTGTAATATAACCCACTAAAATGCGAAGCGATTTGGAATATTTCATCGTTGGGAGCAGAAAGGGCATACTCGTTCAATCGAGCTTGAATGCCGAAAGTTGCTAATGGAAAGAACAATACCGCCCATAATGCTATTCCCACAATCATTCCTGTAAACAGTCCGTTGTATGTGTTATGTGGAGAGAATTTTGGCCAAAACATTGCTAATTGCCCATAAATATTTCCTGCAGTTAATCCAGTGAGCAAATGTAGACCAAAACCAACGAATTGCGCACTTGTAATATCCTCAAAACCAAGGGAAAACCCTATCACTGCAAAGAATGTCCCAATGGGAGTTTGAGAAACTATGTCTATAATGGCCAACATTCCCGATATTGCCCATGCCGCAATAAATCCCGCAAGAGAACAATAAAGCAAGAAGGATTTGGACTCTTTTAATCTTCTTTCATGATACATAACCTAAAGCTGGCGACGCTACTATTTAAACGAGTGGTAACTAGGCTATCTAGTGCCAATTTTAGTATAGTACAATTCACAGTAGTAGGTAAAATTCAGTCAACAACATAAGTAATAGCTAGAAACAAGTTTGAACTTACACAAATATTGATTACAAAACGAGGGTTGAGGATGAGCGTGGAGTAAGAGAGTTGGCATGCAGAAGCCGTATATTAAGCAGAATTAAGAAATAGCGTCGACCTTAATACCATTCATCCTCTTGGAATAATCGTAATGAAACATAGATACTGGTTTGATTTCTATTGCTACTTCGTTCTCTGCTCTCCTTAATAGGAAATCAGCTAATCGAGATGTTTCATCTCTAAAGTACTTCTTGATAAGTATGTGAAGGATCTCAGAACCTCTTGTTTCATTCAATTTTGCCTGCCCCCATCCCCTAACGCCTAGATATGGCGATGAATCGCTAGCTACTTCAAATCCACATCTAGAATTTCTAGACAAATATTTTACAATCAAGGCATTTTTCTGGGTAGCACAAAATAATTTCTCTTCGATATAGGCATACCACAGCGATATAGTTACTGGCCAACCAGTTGTCGTTATGCATGCAAGTCTAATTGGAATGCGTGTTCTGGTTAGAAACTCGTTTACATCCATTTGGGTAGCGGATGGATAAAGAAGTTATAAAAAACATGCGATGAACAGGTTAGCACTATGTATCAATGTTACCCCTAGTTTATATATTAAGATGCACTAGGAATTGCATGAAAACACAACCACTTGCGTGGACGTTAATAACTGGCACAGCAGCAGTGACTGCTGTAGGGGCTTTAGTACCAGAACCTGCAATGGCAGTAGGAAGCGTAGTATTAGGAGGAGCAGCACTCGTCACGGCGTTGCATACACGAATCCAACTAACGAGACAAAGAGTTAGCGAGAAGATGCTTGAACAGATGAGATAATGGGTTTCTTCTCCAGCCTCTCTCTTTATATTTCAATTTTAGCCGGTTACTATCCTCTATTCGGGTTAGCTATAATAATTATGCATATTTTGGAGCAAAAACTATCAATCCCAAGTAATAAATTATAGAAGGGTAAAAAGTCCGGTACTGTGAGTTAACGGCAAGTACTGACTGTCAATTTTATCTATGGTCTATACTTTTACATGTAGGGCTCTGAGAATAATAATTAATCTATCTGTTTTAGCACTGTTCTTTTTTGTCTTATCTTAACGTCCATTCCGATTTTTTTGCTTAGGGCAATAAGGGCCCTAATAGTAGGTGATTATAGTACAATACACATTGCATAACCAAACCTTATCTTCACATGAAATTATTAATAATTACGTCGAGAATTTTCCTCATAACTACGAGCATTGACATTTAAAATACTAGTGCTAACTAATGATTATAGAGGCAATATTAAATTAATTGGATAATCGTATCTCCACGTGACAATGCAGGTATTATCCAGATTTGAGCCAAAGACAAGGGATGTTTTTATTAAAAGCACTGAAATTCCGGCAACTAACAAAGAAACTTTTGACTATCATACTAGGGAAGGTGCACTTGAACGACTAGTGCCTCCGTGGAGTATTTTAACAGTCACTAGTCATGAAGGGGATATCAAGGATGAAGCCATGTCCACTTTCAAGGTAAGATTAGGGTTTATCAGATTTCATTGGAAGGCTGCACATTTCGGCTACGTACAAGATTGGCAGTTTCAGGACAAGATGGTAAAGGGCCCATTTCAAAGCTGGACCCATACCCACTCATTCAAACCAGACAAAATAGGTCGATGTAAAATGGAGGACATGATAGCATACTCGCCACCATTTGGAAAATTAGGCGCTATGCTATTAAATAACACTATTCAAAATAACCTAAATCAATTATTTCACTATCGACATCGAATACTGAGTAATGACATTAGTCTGTGGAAATTAGCTGGGAAGATTAAGAGTCAAAAGATTCTGATAACAGGCTCAAGTGGTTTGATAGGATCTTCACTAATTCCGCTGCTTACCGCAGCAGGAGAACAAAAGATAACGCGATTGGAAAGACCTTCCTCTAGGCGTAACGATATACGTTCGCACTCATTATTGTGGGACCCAAGCAGTGACAAAGTAAATCTTAATGATCTCGAGGGATTCGATACAGTTGTTCATCTGGCTGGAGAGAATATTTTTGACAGATGGACAGATTCAAAAAAACAGAGGATACTGGAGAGTCGTGTAAAGAGCACACGATTACTATGCGATTCCTTAATCAAGCTTGCAAATCCGCCGTCGACCCTCATCTGTGCTTCTGCGACTGGGTTTTACGGTAACCAAGGAAATGAAGTTCTTACTGAAGAGAGCAAACCAGGTTTCGGATTTCTTTCAGAAGTATGTCGGAAATGGGAAGAATCAACACAAATTGCAAAGGATGTTGGCATAAGAGTCGTAAATACTAGGTTTGGAGTAGTTTTGACTCCAAAAGGGGGTATGTTACAGAGACTACTTGCACTATCAAGATTTGGCTTGGGTTTGCGCTTTGGACATGACAACCAGTATATTAGCTGGGTATCAATAGAGGATGTGATAGGAAGCATCTTTTATTCCATTGTCAATTCTTCAATCAGAGGCCCTGTTAACGTAGTATCCCCGAACCCTGTAACAAATCTGGAGTTTTCAAAGACACTTGCAAGACTCATAAAGAGTAAGATTATGCTCCCAATAAGCCATAAACTTGCTAGAATGATGCTTGGAGAGCTTGCAGATTCCATGATAGCATCAAGTACTTTGGTCGTACCTAAAAAATTGTCTTTGGCGGGTTACAGATTCATAAATCCAGACTTGGAAGACGCATTAAGACTACTGCTAGGACGACAACAAATTATTCCTCAGGAATGAATTGCATTGCCGCATATAGTTTTGTCTGGTAGCATCCAGCTAGGTAATACGTTCAAGCAAATGAATAAGATGCTATTCAAGGATCAGAAATCTAATGTAATTGTACGAATTGAAAATTTCTTTATCAACCAGCGTTGCGATATTATACTGAGTAAGGCCATTGCAATTGACCAAAAAACACAATCATTCTATATCGTGGTGATGAATAGGGAAAATAAGATTACCATTAGGCTGGACCCAATAACCGATCCAGAAAAAACGGATGGGGTAAAGATAGCCCTTGCATTAATGGCAAAAAGGATACAGGATATAGAGAAAATATCTGATCTCTATGTTTCGAAGACAAACATTCAAGAATTCATAGACAGGCTGCATGAGTTTACGTAAGACAGAGAATTCATTAAGGAAGTTTTTGCGGAATTGCGGTTAATAGAGTCGTAATGTGGTCAGGAGATAATATGTATAAGAAGATGAAAAGTTGCTGACTCAAAGGCGAAGAGCTTAATTAAGAGGGCAAATGAATAATCTGCTAATACGTCAGCAGCAACACCAACTGCGTTCTTGGTATTTTACAGATTTAAGGCGATGAGTGATCAAGAAGCACAGAAATCTAGCGCCGAATGGAATGATCTAAAAAAGAGCTTACCCTCTGATGTGCGATTAGCAGGAGAATACAACCATGCATGGGGCACTGAATACAATGGATTCTTGTTATCTGAAGCAGACAACACCAATTCATTTTTAGACTGGTGGTCTAACTTTAAAGACAAGATCAGATGGTATGTAGACCAAACTCATACAATAGTGGCAAGAAGACGAACCTGAACGTTTCGACGAACTCTTTACATCTTCTTCTTCTTCTCCTCCTCCTCCTCTTTTTTGTTGTGATTTTTCTTGCTAAAGGAAAAATAAACTAACAAATCAGATGGAAGAAAACGGGTTATGCCTATTTTAAATCTGCAAAATATCGTCTACTGAAGAAATAACTATTACTCCAGCGCTTGATGAGCCACTACTTGCTGCTACGGCAGATCTTATGGCAGTTATAACATCGTCGACTCTGTGTTCGTCTACTATTGTAACAATTGTCTTCCTATCAGAATAAGCCATTTTCGAGCTGCCAACACCCCGTCCATAGGAGATTGTATATTTTTGACCCTTGCCCTTGCCTTTTGAATCATAGTACGTTGCTGCCAACTTTAATGCTTCTATGGCAGTTAACACTGCATCAAGTTTTTCTGAGCCGATAATTGCTTCAATTCTCCTCTTACGAGGTACTATATGTTCTTCTTTCCCTCGTCCTCTGGCTGAAGAGGGAGATGATAGTGTGGTTGCTCCCTCCCTAATTTCGAATGGTAATGATGATGACTCAACATTATTTTTTTCATTTTCTTTATTATTGTTCTTGGAATCTTTGACTGTCATATTGCTATTCCCCCTGCCTAACTTATTTCCTTAACAAGAACAAATTCAATGACGCATGTATTAAAGATTTAGCAGAAATAGAGTAATACTCAAAGTTCATATTATTACGACATTTTATACTATTTGATATTCCACTTCATACCTCCACATCAAACTAGTCTAGCTGTTAATCATCTGTAAGGATCTCCGTGGATTTCGTAAAGACTAATATTCTCAGGCGGTGCAAATTGTTAAAGGGGATCCTTCCTATTCCTTGATTCTTCGTGTCCTGTTAACAGTAGCAATACCAATAGTTTTAATTTTCCTTGCCCTGTCGAATACTACAATACTAATGTTGCGGCAACCAGTGCATGCTTTGGATCTTTATGATAACTTCGAAGGTCTTCCATACACGATAACAGATAATCAAACATCTCCAAATGGCAAGTGGTTTAACAAATACAATGGCTTTGGTGCAACTGGCACTGGCACTGTCAATGTAACATCCACAACCACAACCGATACTGATAATAATACAATCTTTTATGAGGAGCCAAAAACTTCGACAAGTCCTAATGAAACTCATGCCGCACTGACTCTAACAACTCAGATTTACAAAGATGTTGAAATGCAACTAAAAGTAAAGACGAATGAGCAATTGAGGCAAAACTCTACCCCAAATCCCTGGGAGGTGGCTTGGATCATGTGGCGCTTTCAAGATGATTGGCACCATTATTACTTTATCTTCAAACCCAATGGGGTTGAACTTGGTAAGAAGCAAAACGAAAATCAGGCAGAAGAACAGATATTCTTGTATACTTCAGATGAGCCCCAACTGAAAATAAACGAATGGAACACTTGGCATATCAAAATGTCCGGCAACCACATAGAAATATGGTTGAAAATGGCAGACGGATCATGGCAAAGCGTTGTTGATTATCATGACAACACGCCAATAGTAGGTCCGGGTAACATTGGATTGTATACAGAGGATGCATATGTACTGTTTGATGATGTCTATATAACTTCGATAAGTTCATGATCGATTGATATTTTGGATCCTGCAGCGGGCGCTGTAATGCCAGAATCAAATTGAAGGCCATGACAAGAAGACAAGATTTTCAAAAGTCGATGTGCTCCTAATGATAACCCTTCTATAGCGATTCTATCGTTTATCGGCCGCCCTGAAAATAGCCTAAAGTCTGGGTCGTTTTGAATGTAACAAACAGACATAGTCGCTCAGAGATCTAATCAAACTCTCTCTATAGAAGAGGGATAGAACCTAAGATAGAAGGCACCCAGATCCTGCAGAGAATTGTGAAATTTGTGTTAATGTCTATTGATCTCTACTATAGCCTGAATTATTTTCATCTCGTCTTGCTATGATAGCTTTTTAAAGCAAGCGAGCGTTTTCATTTTCGTTCTTGATTTTCTTTTTCTTTTTCTTCTTTTTTTCTCAATATTATATTGGTGGTCACCATTGACGAATTGGATGCTAACATCTCATCTCCATTATCGAGCAAAAGTCTAGTGTAAAGAAGTCCAATATCGCTAACCCTTCCATCCCCGTTAAACACTTTGATTCTATCGCCAATTCTAAATGGTCGAGTTATTGCTAGATATATCCCTGCAATTATGTTTCCAATCAAGTTTGAAGCAGCAAAGCCAATCACAAGCCCGGATATCGTACTAATTGATGCCGCAATGACAGGATCTTGGCTCAGATAGGAAATTGTAACGGCAATCACAATTATTGCACCAGCAATCCTAATGAGACTTCTAATAGATTTAGCTGTTTGTTCAGAATAACCTATCGACAAACTATAGGAAATCTCGCTGATTGTATATATTGCAAAGAAGCCAACGAGAGCCACTTCGCTGACTTGGATATATCTCAGATATAATTCCGGAACAATAGGATTTAGTATATAGGTGGTCAATGCCAAAATGATGGTAAGAGATGCAGCAAAAATGACCGACCATCCTATCGCTGACTTCTTGGCTCTTTTTTCTATGTTAACTTCCTCTCCTCTTGCCGCCAGCTTTTGTTTTCCTCATTATTATGATTGTTAGAAGTCTGTGTTCTCTAGAAGAAGGCATTTTCAGTATTCATGTACTTTTCAATCTGTGTAATATTGCTCCGTGTATTAAATTTATAACAAATATAAGAAAAATCAAAGTCCGGATTCTGGAAAAGGTGCCGATGCATAGCCACAAGGAATAGTCGAGAGATACAACTCAGGAAATATGCTGCACCTATTATCAATTATCGTACTACGAGCTTTTAATGTCCTATTACTCTTCTTTAGGAGAGCCAAGTATCCCTCTTATATTCAAGGGACCTAGGTTGTAGAAGAATTTCTTATACTCTTTTAGTTATGCGCTGTGATTCCCCAGCTTTTGTCTTCCTTAATTAAATTTAGACTGGGGATCGTGAGGATTTTACTACTTCTTTTGATAGGGACCCGCCAGTGAGAATGTTAATGGCACCAGCAGCCAACATTGCAATCCTCAAGTGAGGATGTATTCTTGTTCTTAAAATTATGCTTTAACTTGCAAGCCTATTTCAGAAGAATCCTGTTATCCCGAGAGTAGTGGATTCACTTCAACTCGAAAGAGACTCTTTCTTCCAAAGTTTCAATCTTTAGAAGATGTAGCGGTAGAGCTTCTATATTCTATTTTATACAATTTCTATAAGTCATACGATCCATTTCAAAGATGGCCTTTGTCATTTCAGATAGCAAAAGTCAAAGGAATACCTGTGCGATTACACTTTACTCTATTCATAGTCTTCTTCTTGATTGCATGGACACTCGCTAGCAGCTTTATGCCGCAGTATTTTCCCAACCTTACAACCGTGCAATATTGGATAATGGGATCTATAGGAGCGATCATACTTTTCATCTCAGTGTTGCTTCACTCGCATAATTTACTTGACGAAGTCGATAAATCCTCTATGCTCAAATCCTACGCGGTCTATCGTGCTCACCGGACTTCCAAGTTTGTTTACTCGCCGACTATGATCCCTCTAATCGAGTTGGTGACATTGTCAAATACGTCAACAGCTTCTTCTGCAAATGTTCCTCCTACTTCTGTAGCTCTCTTTTCAATTGCAGACTGTGCCTGCGTAGCATTTATGCCAAGTTCTGCTAACTCTTGTTCAATTTTTTCCTGTATACTACGTGGTGTTGGAAGGGAAATTGTAAAGCCATCATCCTTTGAGAGCATATTTACTGTGCCGTATATTGGCTGGCCATGAAAATGGTGATCTATATCTTCAGAATCGATATCGATCATCAGAACAGTCCCGTTCATAATTGATAGTGTTGTATCAGCTTGTGGCCACGCAAGTTCATCATTAAAGTATACATCTGCCTTGCCTATTATGGTCGTAGTATTTGTGTTTGAATTAAATGCCGCTACTATGTCACTAGTGTTTGTTAAGGGCATAAAATTAGTTATTCTATGAGTATGAAGCATTGTGCCATTTGTAGTGACTTTGATAAATTCAACATCAAATGAGGTGGTGTCGTTCTTATTGCCGCTGATGTAGGTGGGGTTAGATATCAAAATCCAGTCTCCGCTCAAAATCCATGCCACATCTCTAGCCATGGAGTATCGCATCGCCTGAGAGGCAACAGAATCATTTACAGCAGGTGAGGTATTGTCATTGCTCATCATCTGCGACATCCCGGTAAAATTGTTCATAACATCGTCATTCATACCGGCCATTGTAGGCATCAGCATACTGTCTATCCTTCCAGATAAAACTAGGGTAGTATCATCACCATCGTTTTCTTCTTGTCCAAAGGACGGTATACTTAACCCTGATGTAAAAGCCAACAATGCTAGAAATACAATTGAGATGGTGCTTGTTACCGCAGTACAGAACGTTGTTCTTTGCCACATATTGGACATGAAAAAAGATGGTTAGTTATATATTATTTAGAGGATTTGAGTTCTGTAAATTGTGGGAAAACCATGACTTGGATACAAAGATGCCACTTACTCGAACCTCCTTATGGAAGCTCCTCTTATACCGTGTTTTAAAGAAACCAAGTCTCTTTGCAGTTTAATATTATCGACGGGACAGGTCATAACCCGATTTACTTATCTGACATCTACAAAGCATCAATGTATCTGCTATCAAAGATTGCATAGATGGTGTAAACTTTTTAACTGACAACTAGGCTCGATGCATTTGCACTCAATGCATGGCCCCATTTGGCTTGAAAATCCAATAATCTCTTTTGTACTATTAGCTATGGGATTTTACTTGCTTTATCGCGCATTAATTATCGAGAAACATCATCGTGAGCCTCAACATAGTAACAGTAGTTACAGCGTAGAAAAGAGTCTTTTTGGGCATAAGATAATCGATACGAGCAGAGGATGGCTATTTTTTACGTCTTTTTTAGCATTAGTTGCACTCGGTGCTCACTTTCTTGCAGAATATACCTTTCATCTATACGATATAACGCCGATTGACCGTTTCACACATGGACTTTCAGGAATGGCGCTGACTGCAATTGTTCTAAACCTCTACTTGACAAGAAATAAAAAATACTATTATAGTGTTAGCATAGCTGCCTCTTGGATTGCATTTGTTCTATGGGAGGTATACGAATGGATTTATGCAACGTATAGCGGCCCAAGTGGTTTTATACAAACTGAGCCATGGGATATGGCCATAGACCTATGGGTAGATTCGCTTGGAGCCCTGGCAATATGCTTTCTCTGTGATGAATTTACAGAGGGCTAAAAAGCAATTATATATCAATTCTTTGAGACACATATGGGTTGCTGAGGTATTAAGTAATACGCATGCACATACAGTCCATATCCATATACTACTAAGCGTATTTTGGTATTGGATATATTTTGTCATCTTTCCTATAATTCTTCCAGCAATCTTCATGAAAGAACTTTAGAATATCTAGCCATGGAATGTCAATATTTATACCGCAGTAATCACAAATCCTGCCTTTATCCGGATTCCATAGTAGATCCTCTGTACGCTCCTCTTGATTGTCCATTGTCTCTTTTTTGCCTTTACTATTATTATTATTATTATTACGCAGAAGGTGTAATTTATCAGGCTTGAATAATAATAAGAGCAACCAGGAAAAGAAGGGTCTAAACTAGGAAGAAGATGAGATGGGAGGTAATGAGGCTACATCTTGGCATGGATAGAATTAACAAAAGAAGCACAAAGTAAGCTCACGACCCTTGTAGAATGTCTCAATTTAGACAATGAGTCCTCAGTAATTAATGAGCTATTTTACAAATTTGTGCTAGACCAAGAGCCCGATAAAAGGAGAATGATAATGGCAGTTTATCAGATGAATGTTAATAATAATAATAATAATCCAACTGCTACTGGCTAGCATTAGTAGCATTAGATAGTAATAGAGACGCTAAAAAATTCCTTCTAGTATATTGCTCTGTTAATCAAGATTAATAGAACTAGCGCCGCTAGACTCATCCAACAGTAACAGTCGATTTCGCTTCTTCTTTATACGCATCCCCTTGTTCGCTATAAGCCACCTTATAATCTTGGAACATGGCCTGTTTGATGTTATCGGAAAGACTTTGGAGTTCTTCTTTATCATTTAGTTGGTTCTTTCTTTTGGGTTCAACTCCAAGTGATTCTAATTCATTTTTTAAATATTCTTTGTTCTCTGTATGCTCCTTTTCAAAAATTTCAGTGGATCGAGATGTCTTACCCATTGTAACGAGTCCTTGTTCTTGATTTAATTTAAGAGCTATTAAACTGACTTCTAGATCTAAATTCAAGTTCTTGATTTTATGTTCAAGAAGATGCGAGAGAACCAATGTCAAATACGTTAGGTTAATCTAAATTGTATACCCTCTAATGTTTTGCAAGAACTATAGTTTTTACTGCCTTCTTGGCTTCTTTATTTCAGCTTCTAGACATCCACCCAGTCGTCTATGCTGAATTTGAACTGTCTTAGCTTCGCTCATCGTGGCACAAAATTGGCTCAAGCTGTGACGCTCACAAATTACTTTGTAGCCCATATGTAATCATGTGGTAGTATATTGGCAATTGCTGTCTTTTTAGAATTTGGATCAACAACTTCTGAAAGATTCCTCTGCTGATGTTATATTTGATATAGCATACGGCTTCATCATAGATGATGAAGCCTGCTGACAACATAATAATATGTCCTAACTGTGGCGATGGCCAGAAGATAATTGATGTTGAATCCGGCGAGCTAATCTGTACAAAATGTGGCTATGTCATCCATGATAGAGTGGGTGATGTACATGAAGACTGGAGCACTCTTGCTACCGAACCCAGCAGCAAACTGCGGACAAGCCCGACCTCTTTGGCTCGCTCTGGTATGGGTCTTTCAACAATCATTGGCAGGCCGGATAGGAGTGCTGGCAGTGGACTCAATGCAGCAATGCGTTCAACCTTTGATAGGCTGCGCGCGTGGGATTTTAGAGTAAAGGGACAAGATGAGCGAAGTCTCCGACGTGCATTTGTTGAGCTGGACAGGCTGCGAGGTATCATTCAATTATCAGACGCAATAGTTGAAAAGACCGCTTACATATACAGGCGAGCGCAGGAGCGAGGTCTTGTTCGCGGCAGGACAATGCAAGCAATACTAGGTGCAGCTATCTATATAGTCCAGAGGGAGATGGGGATTTCAGGAACTATGGACGACATTATCAAAGTAACAAACACAAAAGAAAAAGACTTGGCTAGAGCCTATAGGATATTGCTGCGCGAGCTTGACCTCAAGGTTCCGATGCTTGACCCAGTCAAGTGCGTTTCCCGCGTAGCGAACAATGCCAACATAGGTGAACGCACAAAGCGCCGGGCAATGGATATGATCTATGATGTCATAAAAAGCGGCCAGGCAGCAGGCAAGGATCCCATGGGGCTTGCTGCGTCAGTACTATACCTTGCCTGTCTTGACAGTAATGAGCCAAAAAGCCAAGCAACGATAGCAGAAGCAGCCGGTGTGTCAGAAGTGACATTGAGGAAGAATCAGAGGATGATAGTGGGTATAAGGCAGCAACCTACCAAGACCACATTATAAATGACTATATCATCTTTTTCATAATCACTGTAAGTAATTGATATGTGCCTGTTTACGTTATCCTACGAAAAGGGTTACTAGTTGTTTACGTATTTTTTCATTTGCCATTGCAGCATAGGAAAACCTTGTCCTGACGTCTAGGTTAGATTCAAGGGTTGAACCGTTGTCTGAATATATCTGGGCACCTGCCTCTTTAGCTATCAGATAACCAGCTGCGACATCTGTAGGCCTGATCTTGCCTCTTAGGTCAATGTATGCATCTAAGAACCCTCGTGCTACAAAGCACATTTCCAGCGCGTTTGCACCAAATTGTCTGATATGAGTAGCCTGTGCAATGATTGGAGCAAGGCGCTCAACCAATTCAGATTTGACTCCTGATACATTTATGCCAATTGTAGAATCTGAAGTAGATTCTTGCTTGACGAAGATCCTCTCCCCATTTAAAAATGCCCCTTTATTTTTTGAAGCATAATAAAGATCACCTCTTGCAAGATCAATTATGGCTGCATCAACAACCGCGCTCAGGTAAAAGTCGGTTGCATATGCGACTGAGCAACAATAGAAAGGTATCCCACTGATGGCATTTGTTGTTCCATCAATTGCATCTATGATGATGTAGCCTTCTTTGCCTTGGATTTTCCCACACTCTTCGCCAATTATCGTGGATTCAATCCCTCGCTTTCTTATAACACCGATCGCAGTCTCTTCAGCTATCAAGTCGATTCTGCGAGATATATCGCCTCCTGCGCCTCTACCCATCTGCCTGCTACCTCCAGTAGTTCCCGCAAGGCCCTTCGTCTTCTCATGAACCTGCTGGCATGCATCCTTTAGAATATCAACTATCGTCATCATCATTGCAGCATCCTTAAGATAAACTCAATAAAAGATTATGTCTTCGCAAAAATGAAGATATACGCTGCAGGACTAGGTTGTAATTCTCAATGTTGCAATATTGAAAAGAGATCTTCGATATGCCTATTGTACTACTTGTAGCAATACTACCTCCAAAAATTTTGGATATTTTTGAGGAAGACGTTCGTCTAATGTCTAAGGTTATATCATGGAGACTACAATTATCTATCATGCTAGTTAAACCTGTCCCCTATTCTCCCAGCCATAATGACAATTTAATAGAGCGATTGTTATACAGAGTGGCAAAAAGGTGGGTTGCAGGCTATAGTGCTAACGAGGCAGTGAAGACTGCGCTTTACACAAACCGTCATAAAATGTCTGCAATTCTAAACTTTCTTGGCGAGGACATCACGGACTCCAAACTGGTTGACATGACAGTTACCGAATATCTGTTGTTGATGGACTTGATGGATAAAAAAAAGGTGGATGGGTGTGTGTCTGTAAAACCTACACAGCTTGGACTTACAATTGACTATGACATATGTTTGCAGAATTTTCGCAGGCTTGCCACAAGAGCTAGAGATCTTGGCCAGTTCATATGGCTAGATATGGAGTCAGTCAAATATACAGAAGACACCGTTGCCATCTATCTAGAATTATACAAGCACTACCATATGATAGGTATAGCAGTACAATCATATCTGCGCCGAAGCGCCAGCGACCTTTTACACATTATTGAATGCGGTGGTAAGGTAAGACTTGTCAAGGGCGCATACCGGGAATCAGAAGAGCATATTTTTGTTACCAATGAAGAAGTAAATGCTAATTATTTGAAGTTAATGAAGATGCTCTTTGAAAGCAACAATAATTATTTCGCAATTGCGACTCACAACTCAGCCCTGATTGCGGAAGCGACCCGGATGAGCGAGGACAAGGATACCAAGTTTGAATTCCAGATGCTGAAGGGTATACGAGACGAATTAAAACACGAACTTGTTACAAAAGGCTTTACCGTGGCTGAATACATCCCTTACGGTAGCCAATGGCTTCCCTATTCGGTGAGAAGAATAATGGAACGAAAGCGCAACCTGTTGCTACTGGCAAGGTCGCTCATTCAACAGTAGATGAAATAGCCTTACCATGAAAATTGATAAAATTTATTCTAGTTTGGACTGCATTCTACACTCAATTTTTTTATCCTAATCTTCGTAGCGTCAGCTGATGTGTTGAAGAGAAGCATTAGAAGAAGAAGAAGAAGAAGCCATAATAGCGTTATCGCCAGGAAGGTTTGGAGAATTCGCTATTCTGTTAACCGACTTCTTCTTAATCTTATTCAATGCAGTTTCAAAGTGCTTCATTGAGATCCTTAGTTTGTTACCACTTTTTTGTCTGACGTGTTCTTTTATTGCACTCATCGCAGCTGCATTTACTAGCGCTGCAATGTCTGCGCCTGTCATGCCCTCTGTCGTTTCTACCAGCTTGTCAAGATTTACATCAGAATCGAGAGGCTTTTTCTTTGTATGTATGGAAAATATTTGCTTCCTTGCCTCTTTGTCAGGAGCAGGCACTTCAAGTATCCTGTCAAACCTTCCAGGACGCAAGAGTGCTTCGTCGATAATGTCTGGCCTATTTGTTGCTCCAATGACTACAACACCCTTTAGGTCTTCCAATCCATCTATCTCTGTCAGCATTTGACTGATGACGCGCTCTGTAACGTGTGCATCTCCTTCAGAACCACTCCTCCTTGGTGCTATGGCATCGAGCTCGTCAAAGAATATAACACAAGGAGCTGCTTGTCTTGCCTTTCTGAAGACTTCTCTAACACCTTTCTCTGATTCACCAACCCATTTGCTTATAAGCTCGGGCCCTTTGATACTGATGAAGTTAGCTTCAGATGTGGCTGCTACTGCCTTGGCTATCATGGTCTTGCCAGTTCCGGGAGGACCATATAGGAGAAGCCCTTTAGGTGGTTCTACGTTTGCTTCTGCAAATAGATCTGCATGTTTGAGAGGCCATTCTATAGCTTCGGCCAATTCTTCCTTCACCTGCTGGAGTCCACCGATATCTTCCCATCCTACATTTGGTCTCTGTACTAACACTTCCCGCATAGCAGAAGGTTGTACATCCCTTAGCGCTTCATCAAAGTCTTGCTTTGTAATTTTGATTTTGTTCAATATCTCAGCGGGAATCTTGGGTTGCTCTAGGTTAATTTCAGGCAGTATCCTCCTCAATGATCGCATAGCTGCTTCTTTGCTCAAAGCTTCAAGGTCCGCACCTACAAATCCATGTGTGACCTTTGCAATTGACTCGAGGTTGACATCTTCGGTCAGAGGCATGCCTCTGCTATGAATCAGCAGAATATCCAGCCGACCCTGTTCGTCTGGTATTCCTATATCTATTTCCCTATCAAACCTGCCAGGTCGCCTAAGTGCAGGGTCAATTGCGTTTGGTCTATTTGTAGCACCGATGACTACGAGTTTGCCCCTCGACTTGATACCATCCATCAAAGTAAGAAGCTGTGAAACAACGCGCTTTTCCACGTCTCCTGAAACTTCTTCTCTTTTCGGAGCAATGGAGTCAATCTCATCGATGAAGATAATTGAAGGCGCATTTTCCTCAGCTTCTTTGAAGACTTCCCTTAGGCGTTCTTCACTTTCCCCATAGAATTTGCTCATAATCTCTGGCCCACTGATAGAGTAAAAATTAGCGTTCGTTTCGTTAGCTACAGCCTTTGCAAGGAGCGTTTTTCCTGTTCCTGGTGGACCATGAAGCAGCACGCCTTTTGGAGCCTCAATTCCGATCCTGTCGAATATCTCCGGATGCCTTAATGGCAGTTCGATCATTTCTCTGACCTTCTGAACTTCATTCTTCAATCCGCCGATATCCTCGTAAGACACCCTGGGAACACCCTTCGCAGCAGCCTTAGGAACGGAGCCGATAATGAATTCGGTATTGTTGTCTATCAATGATGCCGTGTCAGCAGGCGAAGTGCTGGTAACGGCAAAGCCTATTCTTCTACCCATAATATTTAGGGGGATTATATCTCCCCGGGTCACGACTCGTCCTTCGAGCAGTTCGGGAAGATAGTCTTCAAGTCCCACGATGTTTAGCTCCTCAGTAGGTGCCAAAATTACCTGCTCGGCCTTTTTCACATTGACTTTGCTCACGCTCACCGTATCATCGATTCCTACGCCAATATTATTCCGAGTGTATCCATCAATTCTGATCAGTTTTTTACCGTGGTCGTCTCGCTGACTTGACCATAAAAGCACATAGCTTTTCTTTTTACCTGCTACTTCTATTACATCTCCTGTTGAAAGATCCATCTCATCCATTACTTTTGGATCTACCAACGCCATCCCCCTCCCCACAAATTTTGGGTTAGTCTCAGCTACTTTTAACGATACTTTTTTGACATTATTATCATTATCATTATCATTATTGGAATTTTTCATTTTATTTATTTTACCTCTCAATAAAAATGGAGTGGGTCTTGATTATTTTACTCCACTCTGACCTCTCGTGCCTTTGGCTTTGGAGATGCTTTCAGTTTGATCTTCAGCTCCAAAATCCCGTTTGCATAAGTGGCTTTTGCTGATGTGTCATCTAGGTCGATATCTACTGGAATGTCTGTATGATATTTCTTCTCTTCCTTTTCTGCATGTATAGAGACATACTCATCTCCAACATTGACCTTGATGTCCTGTTTTGTGACTCCCGGCATCTCTGCAGTGATAGTCAGCGCATTCTCTTTCTCATCTACGACGGTGTCCACTAGTGGTTCTCTAACACCACTTTGTTCCACGAGTCCTCTTGACGATGGTTTAACATTGCCAAATTCCCTTACGTGAGGCTTGCCATCTGGGCCTACAGTTATTTGGTATCCGTAGTAGTAGGGGCCTTGGACAAGCATGTCAGAGGGACTGCTTTCTCTAATAGTTCGGAACATTCTGTTCAGCATCTCCTCAGCGTCTGCAAACTCTCTATCTATGCTCTCAAACATTCTTCTTCCGAAGCCGATATCCCATTCTCTTGACATATTTAGTTCACCTAACACATGTAATGCTTATTACATTATATAATTTTTTCGTCATTCAGCAATACTTTTATTACAATGATGTAAGACTAATAATCAGAGAAGGGCATGTACTCAGAGGTAATATCGGTTCCAGAAGCTATTCGAAAAGTTCTCGTAAATGACCATGTTTATATGCAAGCATTGGTGCTAGGTATCGCAAATTATACCGCGCTAGCTGAAAGGATCAAACCTGAGATTGAAAGGTTAATTGGTTCTAAAGTAAACTTGAACACCATTGTAGTTGCTATCAAAAGATTTGCAGATGCACTAGAAAAGAAGAACCAACAACAACAACAACAACAACACCAGAACGGCAATACGCATTTAGTTGCAGCAAAAGCAAGGATGTCATTAACAGACAGCATCATAGACATTGATTTTCAGAAAGAAAATAATGACGATGACAATGATACCTTGGCCCGTATTTTAGATGAATTCTTTGAGCAGGACAGCAGATATAATCTGTTTCAAACTAATAGTCATTTTTCTCTGCTTACAGAGGATGCAGATGAAATCAGGAAAATGGTAGCTGATACAATGCAAAAATTTGACGGCAGAATAAGAGAAGGTCTTTCCAAAATAACTGTATCATTGACCCCTGATGATCCAAGCAGATATCATATAATGTCGCTTGTTTCAAATATATTGTACAATCATCAAATTCCACTCCATAGCGCTTTCTTTACTACAAATGAAATGGTGTTGATATTGAGCGATAAGGATGCAGCAAAGGCATATGACCTAATCAGAATGAAATTAGGATAGTAATTTTGAATTGAGGATAGTGTTATGACTTACATAAATAAACAGGAAATGCCTTCTTAGTTTGATTTACGTTGATAGTGGTGCTCATGACCAAGGAAGGAAGTAAGAAACTTCTGTGGTATAATATTCACTAGCCAAGAATATAGCTGTCACTTCAAATCTCCAAACAATAGTTGTGCACTATCTTTCTCAATCTTGCTTTTCATGGATGCCTGCGATTGTATCTCTCCGGTTAGATTCTTTTTCATCTACCAAATTGGATAGTTCAGCAAATGAAACTGATGAATCCAATACTACCTTGTAATGTACTTTTCTTTCTTCATTTTCAAAGCTATCCATGCCAACAAGATGCTAAACCTGAGAAGAAAAAGACAGTTTATAACATTCCACTGCATTTTACGAGACAACATGTGGCTTCTGAAAACAAACCTGTGACTTGGGATTGTCCTAAATGCAGAGGTCGATTCCACTCGGATAAAGCCTATTTTGCTCATGTAACAGCGTATAGTGCATGGTAGCTAAGCAGCTCGAACCGATGAGTTGTTACAATCAGAAGGTTTAGCTCAATCCGACGTTTACGCTACATACCCCGTTTAATTTGGCTTAGATATAATTCGCAGACAGATTCACATCAAATATAGCAGTGTTCGCCCCGAAAACAACTGGAAGCATCACATCTTTTATAAAACCTATTTGTGCATTATATGATAAGTGGAGAAATTGCAGGGATTGAATAAGGGAACTGACATTGATACCTCTCTATTGGAGCATTTTGAGCGAGAAATATGGAGCAAAGTTCCTCATTTAGAGGAAAAACCCGATGCAGCTAAGATTGTTAACCCAACGCCTCTGATCGACATTACAGAGGATTTGAAGGAATGCGCAAAAGTTGAGTACGGCTTGGATCTTGCCGATAGAGATCTGCAAGTTTTCGGTAAGTTCGATTCAAGCTTGCTTGCAGGGTCAATCAAAGTGAGGCCCGCTATACGCATAATCTACGATGCTATTTCGTCAGGCAAGCTTAAGCGTGGACAGACAATAATCGAAGCGACCTCTGGTAACTTTGGCATCGCTTTGGGGCAGATTGCTAGGCTAGGCCTTGATGTCGTTACCCTAGTATCTAGAAAGCTTCAGGAAGGGGTATTTGAGGAGTTAAGAAACGAGAAAACCCGTATCATAAATCTAGACATGGACATCTGCCCTGCCCCAGGCATGAAAGTCAATCCAAATCTTTTGGCTGCAAAAGCAACTGCTTCAAATATACACTCGCAGCTCACCGAAATCGGGTTAGACCCTGCCATTTTTGATAAATCCCGCTCTGAAATAGAAGAACTTCTCGCGAAGCAGGACATAATAAACTTGGCAAAGCATCTTGCCAGGATTTATGATTGTTTCTGTCCAGAACAGTACGACAACGAATTGAATATTGACGTGCACAAAACTGTGACAGCTCCGGAGATAGACCAGCAGTTGATTGAACAAGGTCATTCTCTGGCTGACTTCAAGGTTGTATGCACCTTTGGTACAGGTGGCACCTCAGGTGGCTTGAGTAGATACTTGATGGAGAAACATGGAAAGAAGTCAGTACATGTAGTTTTTCCACTTAGTAACCAAGATGTTGCAGGAATAAGGACTAAGGGGAAAGCAGCGGGTTTGAAATTCTACGAGCCCGAACGATATTCGGGACAACATGAGGTGGACTTTGAACAGGCAAGACGTCTGTTGA